>NZ_JAQOSR010000227.1:0-11267 GCF_046718885.1 Bradyrhizobium sp. UFLA01-814
CCTCAGACCCCTCTTCACCTCTGCCGCGTGCGGGGGCGGGTTGGGGTGGGGGTGTCGCCGCGAGTCGGAAGGGTCATTATGTGGAGAGAGCCCCCACCCGCCACGCGCTGCGCGCGTCATAGCCGAAGCTTTGCTTCGGCGTCCTTCAAGGACGGCCGCCAAAGGCGGCCTATGCTCCCCCGCAAGCGGCAGAGGTGAAGAGGGGTCTGAGGCGCTCCGCATCGTCACGGCATCTGGCTCATGTCGTGCAGCGGCATCATGTTGATGTTGAGGTGATGCATGACCCACAGCGAGCCGGTCAGCGCGATCACCACCATGACCACGGTGAAGATCATCGCCATCATGGTCCAGCCGTTCTCGGACCGCGTGTTCATGTGCAGGAAGTACACCATGTGCACGACGATCTGCACCGCGGCGAGCACCAGCACGATCAGCGCGGTGACCTGCTTGTCGGCGATGGCACCCGTCATCACCAGCCAGAACGGCACCGCGGTGAGGACGACGGAGAGACCGAAGCCGATCAGATAACTCTGCAGCGAGCCATGGGATGCCCCGCCGTGAGCGTCGTGGCCGTGCCCGCCGGCGTTGGCTTCGAGAGCGTGAGCTTCTTTTGTCATCGCAGCATTCCCAGGAGATAGACGAAGGTGAAGACGCCGATCCAGACCACGTCGAGGAAGTGCCAGAACATCGAGAGGCACATCAGACGGCGCCGGTTGGCTTCGGTGAGGCCGAAGCGCGCGGTCTGCACCATCAGCGTCACCAGCCAGACCAGGCCGAAGGTGACGTGCAGGCCGTGGGTGCCGACCAGCGTGAAGAACGACGACAGGAAGGCGCTGCGCTGCGGCGTCGCGCTCTCATGGATCATATGCGAGAACTCGGTGAGCTCGATGCCGAGGAAGGCGAGGCCGAATAGCCCGGTGATTGCGAGCCAGGCTTGCGTCGCGCCGATCCTCGATTTCTCCATCGTCAGCATGGCGAAGCCATAGGTGATCGAGGAGAGCAGCAGCATCGTGGTGTTGAGCGCGACCAGCTTGAGGTCGAACAGATCCTTCGGCGATGGGCCGGCGGCATAGTTTCCGCCGAGCACGCCATAGGTCGCAAACAGCATCGCGAAGATGAGGCAATCGCTCATCAGGTAGATCCAGAAGCCCAGCATGGTGCTAGCGCCTTCCGGATGATCATGCTCGTCGATGACGTGGAAGACCGGCTCGGAGTCCTGTGTGGTTCTGATTGCAACGCTCATGTCTGGGCTCCCGCGGCGAGCACGCGTGTCCGCGCCTCTTCGGCCCGCACCACCTCATCCGCCGGGATGTGGAAGTCGCGGTGATAGTTGAAGGTGTGGCCGATCGCGACCGCCAGCAGCGCAACGAAGCTGACGGCGGCGAGCCACCAGATGTACCAGATCAGGCCGAACCCCATCACCGTCGCAAGTCCTGCGAGGATGATGCCGGTGCCGGTGTTGGACGGCATGTGGATCGGCTTGAAGCCGGTCAGCGGGCGCCTGTAGCCGCGGCGCTTCATGTCCCACCAGGCGTCGTTGTCGTAGACCACGGGCGTGAAGGCGAAGTTGTAGTCCGGCGGCGGCGAGGAGGTCGCCCATTCCAGCGTCCGCGCGTTCCAGGGATCGCCGGTGGTGTCCTTCAGCTGCTCGCGGCGCAGAATGCTGACCGCGAACTGCACCAGCATCGCGACGATGCCGAGCAGGATCAGGAATGCGCCGAAGCCCGCGATGATAAACCAGATCTGCAAGGACGGATCGTCGAACACGCGGAGCCTTCGGGTCACGCCCATCAGGCCGAGCACGTAGAGCGGCATGAAGGCGAAGTAGAAGCCCGAGACCCAGAACCAGAACGACAGCTTGCCCCAGAACGGATCGAGCCTGAAGCCGAACGCCTTCGGGAACCAGTAGTTGATGCCGGCGAACAGGCCGAACAGCACGCCGCCGATGATCACGTTGTGGAAATGCGCGATCAGGAACAGGCTGTTATGCAGCACGAAATCGGCCGGCGGCACCGCCAGCAGCACGCCGGTCATGCCGCCGATCACGAAGGTCAGCATGAATGCCACCGTCCACATCATCGGCAGCTCGAAGCGGATGCGGCCGCGATACATCGTGAACAGCCAGTTGAACATCTTCGCGCCCGTCGGGATCGAGATGATCATGGTGGTGATGCCGAAGAACGAGTTCACGCTGGCGCCGGAGCCCATCGTGAAGAAGTGGTGCAGCCAGACCAGGTAGGACAGGATGGTGATGACGACGGTGGCGTAGACCATCGAGGTGTAGCCGAATAGCCGCTTGCCGGAGAACGTCGCGGTCACCTCGGAGAAGATGCCGAACGCCGGCAGCACCAGGATGTAGACCTCGGGGTGGCCCCAGATCCAGATCAGGTTCACGTACATCATCGGGTTGCCGCCGAAGTCGTTCGTGAAGAAGTTGGTGCCGACGTAACGATCGAGCGACAGCAGCGCCAGCACCGCCGTCAGCACCGGGAAGGAGGCGACGATCAGGACGTTGGTGCAGAGTGAGGTCCAGGTGAACACCGGCATCTTCATCATCGTCATGCCCGGCGCGCGCAGCTTGACGATGGTGCAGATCAGGTTGATGCCCGATAGCGTCGTACCGACGCCGGCGACCTGCAGTCCCCATATGTAATAGTCGACGCCGACGTCGGGACTGTAGCCGATGTTCGACAGCGGCGGGTAGGCGAGCCACCCGGTGCGGGCGAATTCGCCGACGAACAGCGACATCATCACCAGCACGGCGCCGCCGACCGTCATCCAGAAGCTGAAATTGTTGAGGAACGGGAAGGAGACGTCGCGAGCACCGATCTGCAGCGGCACCACATAGTTCATCAGGCCGGTGACCAGCGGCATCGCCACGAAGAAGATCATGATCACGCCGTGCGCGGTGAAGATCTGGTCGTAGTGATGGGCCGGGAGGTAGCCGTCGGAGCCGTTGAATGCGATCGCCTGCTGCAGGCGCATCATCAGCGCGTCCGCGAAGCCGCGCAGCAGCATCACGATGCCGAGGATCATGTACATGATGCCGATGCGCTTGTGATCCACGGTGGTGAACCACTCGCGCCACAGATAGGTCCAGAGCCGGAAATAGGTGACGATCGCAAACAGCGCGAGGCCGCCGGTCGCCACCACGGCGAAGGTGCCGACCAGGATCGGCTCATGGAACGGCAGCGCTTCCAGATTGAGGCGGCCGAAGACCATCTTGACGAGATCGGGATTCATGCGGTCCTCCTCAGGACTCTGATTTCGGACGCTGGCCGAGCAGCAAGGATGTCGACGACGGATGCGCGGGCGAGAACGGCGGCCGCTTCAGCCCGAAGCCGCGTAGCGGCGTCAGGTCGAGCGGCGCGGTGACCTCGCGCGACGGCGCGTCCTTGATCTCGTCCATCGAGCAGATGCCGGCGACGAAGGTCGGCTCAGAGCCGAGCGGCGCGCCGCGGCGGGCGTATTTGTCGTAGGTCAGCGGCAGCGTGTTGTTGAGGCCTTCGCGGCCGAGGCCGCCCTTGGCGTCGATCGCCATCATCTCGCTCATGCACATCTTGCCGGGCTCGACGCACATGTTGAGGATCGCCTTGTAAAGATCGCGATCGACCGAGCGATAGAGCCGGACCGGATCGTTCTGGCTCGGACGCTCGAGCTGCAGATAGTCGGTGCGGCCGAGCATGCTGGCGCTGGCCTTGGCGCTGCCGACCCACTTGTCGAAATCCGTTGCCGACAGGCTCTTGAACTCGAAGTGCATGCCGGAGAAGCCAGCGCCGCTGTAATTGGCGGAGAAGCCGCGATAGGTACCTTCCTTGTTGGCGACCGCGTGCAGCTTGGTCTCCATGCCGGGCATGGCGTAGATCTGGCCGGCAAGCGCGGGGATGTAGAACGAGTTCATCACGGAGGACGCCGTGATGCGGAAGCGGATCGGGCGGTCGACCGGAGCTGCAAGCTCGTTGACGGCGGCGACGCCGTAGTCCGGGTAGATGAACAGCCACTTCCAGTCGAGCGCGACCACCTCGACATTGAGCGGGGCGTCCTTGCTCTCGATCGGCTTGTCGGCGGCGATGCGGCCGAGCGAGCGGTAGGGATCGAGCAGGTGCGTGCCCATCCAGGTCAGCGCACCGAGGCAGATGATGATCAGCAGCGGCGCCGACCAGATCACGAGCTCGAGCTGGGTGGAGTGATCCCACTCCGGCTCATAGGGGGCCGCGGCGTTGGACTGGCGGTAGCGCCAGGCGAAGAAGACGGTCAGCGCCATCACCGGAAGCACGATGATGAGCATCAGGACGGTCGAGATGACGACGAGGTCGCGCTGCTGGGCGGCGATGTCGCCGGCAGGGGCGAGGACGACGAAATCGCACCCGCCTAGGAGCGCCGCGAACGGCAATAAGGCCAATAATTTCAAGGCGCGCACGGCTCACCCCACTTGAATTTTATGAGTTCCGCCAAGGGGTAGCTGCGATGCAGCAAAGTTGACATTGGACAATTTGTCCAATGTTGCACTGCGAGATAGAGGATCAGAAGGTGAGGTGGACCGCGTGGCAAATTCCGCCCGTGGCCTCATCTCTTGCTTGAGCATGATCTCCGCGCAAACGCATTCCGCGTTTGTCGCGAGGGAAAACCGGTTTCCGCTATCCCGGATCATGCTCCAAAGGACGGTTCTCCGGCGATGGCACAAGCCCCAGCAATGGCTCACGGCACCCCGACCGCATCAGGTCACGCGCAGGCGAAGCCCGGCGATATCGCCATCGGCGTCATCATCGGACGCACGTCGGAATTCTTCGACTTCTTCGTCTATGCGATCGCCTCGGTCATCGTGTTTCCGAAGCTGGTGTTTCCGTTCGTCAATGAACTGACGGGCACGCTCTATTCGTTCGGCATCTTCGCGCTGGCCTTCGTCGCGCGACCGCTCGGCACCGTGATCTTCATGGCGGTCGACCGCCGCCACGGCAAGGGCGCCAAGCTCGTCATCGCGCTGTTCCTGCTCGGCACCGCCACGGTCGCGCTCGCCTTCCTGCCCGGCTACGACACGATCGGCGTCGCGGCGATCTGGCTGCTGGCCGCTGCGCGCGTGGTGCAGGGCATCGCCTGGGGCGGCGCCTGGGACGGCCTCGCCTCGCTGCTCGCGATGAATTCGCCGGCGCATCGCCGCGGCTGGTACGCGATGGTGCCGCAGCTCGGCGCGCCGCTCGGGCTGATCGTGGCCAGCGCGCTGTTCGCCTTCTTCGCCGGCAACCTCTCGGCGGATGATTTCTTCGACTGGGGCTGGCGCTATCCGTTCTTCGTCGCCTTCGCCATCAACGTGGTGGCGCTGTTCGCGCGGCTGCGCATGGTGGCGACGGATGAATATTCCGAGCTGTTCGAAAGCCGCGATCTCGAGCCGGCGCGGGTCGGCGAGACCGTCGCGCAGGAGGGCCGCAACATCCTGCTTGGCGCCTTCGCGCCGCTGGCGAGCTTTGCGCTGTTCCACATGGTCACGGTGTTTCCGCTGTCCTGGGTGTTCCTGTTCACCAAGGAAAGCCCGGTGCGCTTCCTCATCATCGAGATGATCGGCGCCATGGTCGGCGTCGTCGCGATCGTCGCCTCCGGCATGATCGCCGACCGCGTCGGCCGCAAGCCGCTGCTGCTGGGGTCTGCGGTCGCGATCGCGGTCTACAGCGGCTTTGCCCCGCAGCTGCTCGATGCCGGGGCGTTCGGCGAAACGGTGTACATGGTGCTCGGCTTCGTGCTGCTCGGCCTGTCGTTCGGCCAGTCATCGGGCGCGATCGCCTCGAGCTTCGCGCGCAACTATCGCTACACGGCCTCGGCGCTGACCTCGGATTTCGCCTGGCTGTTCGGTGCCGGCTTTGCGCCGCTGGCGGCGCTCTTGCTGGCGACGCATTTCGGCCTGATCTCGGCCGGTGCGTATCTGTTGTCGGGCGCGGTGTGGACGCTGCTGGCGCTGTGGCTGAGCGGATTGCGCGAAGCCGAGGCTTGAGCTCTTCTCCTTCCTCCTGAAAGGGGGAAGGTCGGGATGGGGGTCAGCCACCGGCTCCGCTGCAAGCGGAGAGAGCAGATCCCCACCCGCTTTGCTCTGGCGAGCAAAGCGACCTCCCCTTTTCAAGGGGAGGTGGGCTAGCGGAACAATCCGTCGACGCGGAACGAATAGCCCAGGCCGACGATGTAGTTCGGCGAGTTGCGGTTGAGTCCGAACGCGACATGGAAGTCGACCTGCTGGGTCGGCGTGATCTGGTACAGGCCGCCGGAGTTGATGAGCTGGGTCGGCCGCGCGCCGTCGGGATAGTCGCCGACATATTCGGTGAACATGCTGATCCGCTCGGTCAGCTTCTTCTCGATCACGAAGGTCGCCTCCGACATGTGTTGGCCGCTCAGCTCGGCGGGGCGGAAGAATTCGGTGAACATGCCGCTGACGCCCCAGCCGTCATGCAGCTCCCATGACCACGGCAATTGGATATAGGGCTGCGCGCCGCGCCCGGCGATTTCGGCCGCGCCCGTCGGCAGCGCGACGCCGGCCGTGATCGAGAGGTCGAGCTTCCGCGGCAGCGGGCTGATCTGCCATTTGATCCCCGGCGCGACGTCGAAAAAGCCCGAGGCGCCGGGCGACTTCACAGTGCCGATATAGCTCGGCAGGTCGATCAGCACTTCGAGGCAGGGGGCGATCCCGAGCCGCCAGCGGCTGTTGCTGCCGTCGATGCTGCGGCCACTGCTGCGGCCGGTCAGGTTGATGCCGTTCTCGTTCTGCAGGCTCCCGACCGGCACGACGATACTCGAATTGGTGACGTCGGGCCGGTCGGTCGCGATTTCGTCGCTCGGCTTGGGACAGCCGTCCGCGCGCGCGGCGGTGGCTGCTGCGAGTGTGAGCGCAGCAAGCACGCACCCGAGTTCGGCAAGTCGAGCGACGGCGCCGAACCGATTCTGAAACACTGGGGATGCTCCAATAGCCCGGCGCCGCTGCGGAGGTGGCAGCTTTCGATAGAGATCGGCGGCGCGCGGAGATATTCCCGGCTGGCTCAAAAATCTTCGTCAGTCGCCGGCCGCGCGAAGCGCACGGCATTTCAGGGAATAGAATGGCAGCATGGCTGCTCCTATTGTGGTGGCAAACAGGAGAGCCCCGGGAATGACCATTCGTTCGATCGCAGGCGTGCTGGCGCCGCGGCAAGCCAAAATTGCCGCGATGGCGGCGATCGCGATTCTGCTCGCCGGGAACAGCGCCCGTGCCGCGGGAGATGCGGCGCGCGGCGCCACGCTGTACCAGGGCTGCGGCGATTGCCATTCGATCGAGAAGAACGACGTCGGCCCGATGCACAGGGGCGTGGTGGGCCGGCTTGCCGGCTCCGTCGCGGGCTACAATTACTCGGAGGCGCTGAAGAATTCGAAGATCGTGTGGACCGAGGAGAATCTCGACAAATGGCTCACCGGTCCGGACGCCATGGTTCCGGGCACCAAGATGTTCTACGCAGTTCAGGATCCGAAGGACCGCGCCGACATCATTGCTTTCTTGAAGGAGAAGGCGAAGTAGAGCGCTCTCTGTCTGTCGTCCCTGCGAAAGCAGGGACCCATAACCACAGGAATATGTTGTTGGGACGCGCTGTGGCCCCAGCTTTTTTCAATCAATCGATAGCTGTGGTTATGGGTCCCGGCCTTCGCCGGGACGACAGCGGTAGTGAGGCGCGAGCGCGACGCCTCGCAGCCTCAATCCACCACGATCTTGACGCGGTCGCGCGGCTTCACCTGGGCATGGGCGTCGAGGCCGTTGAGCACGCGGAAGCGCTCGGCCGGGTGATCGACGCCGGACATGCGGTGCGACAGCGATTCCACGGTGTCGCCGGGCTGCACGTTGATGACCTTGATGCGCAGCGGCCGCGCGGCCTGGATCTCGTCGAGCGTCAGGCGGCGGAACGAATTGACGGTCTCGCGCGCGTTGCGCTCGCTCTCGGTGGACTTCTGCTTGGCGGCGAAGATGAAGCGGTAGACGTCGCTGCCGAAGCGCAGCGCGTAGACCTTGAACTGCCACTGGTCGCCATGCGCGGTGGCCGACGCCGCCGGAAAGCCGTTGATGTTGAGGTCCTCGGTCGAGGATTTCTCGACGCCTTCCATCCAGCCCGAATTCAGGTAGTCGCCGAGCGACTGCTCGGCCGGCACCCGCACCACGTCGAAGCGCATCGCCTGGCTGCCGCCCTCGCGCACGCCGATCACCGCCTGCGCGGTGTTGTCGAGCGTGAAATTGTCGGGCGCGGTGAAGGTGAAGCCGAGCTTGGGATGCAGGAAGCGGCGGCCGCGCACGAAGCCTTCGCTGGGATCCTCGCCATAGACGATGTTGTCGATCGCGGCGAGATAGGTCTCGCGGTCGCGCTCGTTGCTCTCGGGCGACGAGTATTGCCGCGCGGTGGTCTGCGCGTTGTTGATGCGCTCGGGCGTCGCCGGATGCGACGAGGTGAAGTCCTGCGCCCGTGGATCGAGCGCGGTCTTGCCGATCTTCAGCGCCGCATTGCGCTCCATCGCGGTCAGGAAGCGCGCCGCGCCGTAGGGATCGAAATGCGCGCGGGCGGCGATCCCGACGCCGATGCCGTCGGCCTCGAACTCCTGCTGGCGCGAGAAGCTCGCCATCGTCAGCTTTGTCTTGGCGAGCGCCAGCGCGGTGAGATCGGGATCGGTGCTCATGTCGGTGACGACGCGCGTCACCACCGCCGCCTGGCGGGCCTGGTCCTCGCGCATCGCCGCGTGCTTGGCCAGCACATGCGCCATCTCGTGGCTCAGCACCGAGGAGAGCTCGGAGGTGTCGCTGGCGAGCGCAATCAGACCGCGCGTGACATAGAGCTGGCCGGTCGGCAGCGCGAAAGCGTTAACCGCGCCGGAATTGAGGATCGTGACCTTGTAGGCCTGGTCGGGCCGTTCGGAGGCGGCGACCAGCCGCTCGACGGTCTTGCTGATCAGGCCCTCGAGCTTAGGGTCGTCATAGGCGCCGCCATAGGACGACAGGATGCGCTCATGCTCGCGTTCGCTCGTGGGCGTCTGCTGCACCACGCGGTTCGGCTTTACCGGCGCCGCCGCTGCCGTGGGCGTGGCCTGCTCGAACCGGCCGACATTGCCGCAGGCCGACAGCGTCAGGGCGGCGCAAACGAGCGCCGGCACAGCCGAAAGGCGGCGGCCAGTCCCATCTTCACGCCGTCCTGCGCGCTCAATCACGTCAAAAACTCACAAATTGTCCCGTAAAAAGACCGGGGCAGGGCCCCCGGGGGTTTCTTGAGTCCCCTGGGCCCCTAGTTCCCGCCGAGCACTTCAAGCTGCCCCACCCGGAGCAGTTCGATTCGCGGCCCACGTCGTGCTTCCACCCAGCCTCGTACACGAATCTTACGATTTTCCAGAGACTTGGGCGCAAGCCCGGCCGCCTCAAACGCAGGGACTATGCGCCTTGAAATAGTCGCAGCAAAGTCCTGAGTCCAGTTTCGACCGAAATTCAGGTAGGTCGTCGCGCCCGCCTGACGCACGGACAAAACCCTGCCCTCGACCACTGTAAAACGCCCGATCCCGGCCAAAATATCGGCGGAACTTTCGGCGTTTTTTATGACGGTGGCCTCGGCCCAGGTTCCCGATCGGGCGGCCCTTGCCTCGGCCTCGGCCGCCATCAGCGCCGTGGCGCAGTCCTTGTCCGCGACCTCGGATGACGCCACGGCGAGGCCCTGGCGCAGCAACTCGCTTTGAACGGGCTTCTCGCTGCCTTCGAGGAATGCGTAGGCCGGCTGCCGGCCGTAGCGGTCCGGCGTGTCGTCCTGTCCGCGCAGCGTCACCTCGCGGCCGACCAAAAGCGCCGTCAGTGCAGCGATGGCCTTCGTCTTGTCGGCCACCTCGATACCGGCGAGCTTGACCTCGCGGCCGTCGTCGAGCCGAAGGCTGCGCGCATCGACGACGGCTGCGACGCGACCCTCGCCCTGAATTTCGAAATTGCAGCCCGTCGCTTCGGCGCGTCCGATGCACGCGCCGATTGCGAGGACGCATGCTGTCATCATCACCGTCCGCGGACGGCGACGCCATGCTCTATCGCGTGGAGGCGTCATGCGGCACTCGTCACTCCGGCGCGCTCCGCTCGGAGCGTGGTCGCCAACAAGGACAGTCTGACGGAAAGATCGCTTCGGAGCCACCACAAGCGAAGCGAGATCGCATCGAGGGATGCCATCGTTGATTCGGTGGTCAATTTTTCTGCGGCGCTTCTTATCGCGTGCACGGGCGAGATTCGTGTTTCACATCAATGCGTGCCTGTCGCGGGACGAACTCGTCTTCACCGCCCCTCGTCGTGACGAAAATTGCCGTCCGATCGTGCGTCGAGCGGCCCTCACACGCGTCAACCTTACCCATTCATGATCTCAACTCCGTGCGCGGAATGAGAATTCGTTATTGTTGCCAATGACTTGCGGCGCAAGGTAACTATTCGGCAATTTTTTGAAAGGCGACCGATCGCGGTCGCTCACGCATATTGCCGAGGTCCTTGTGTCGAATCCCGTTGTTCTGACGCTGACGACCAGCGATCCGCTCCACGATTATCTCCAGCTCTACAACGCGATCTCGGCGATCAGCGTCGGCGGCGGCCTGGCAGCGGCCAACACCGACTACGTCATCAACTTCTCGACCTCCGGCAGCGCCCGCACATTGCAACTGCTCGACGATCTGCCTGCCATCAACCTGATGAGCGGCTCGACGCTCACTTTCGACGGAAACTCCGACTACAACAATCAACTCGGTGGCCAGGACAACAGCGACATCATCGATGCGCGCGGCTATCAAGGCTTCGTCGTCACATCAGGCACAGTGACGTTCAAGAATCTCACGATCGTCAATGCGGTTGCGAGCGGCGGCAATGGCGGGGTCGGCGGTGGCGGCGGCGGCGCGGGTCTCGGCGGCGGCCTGTTCGTCGGACGGAACGCCAACGTCACGCTGAACAATGTCAATTTCGGCAGCAACACGGCCAAGGGCGGCGATGGCGGCGTGGTCGATCCTGCCGGCGGCGGTGGCGGTGGTGGCGGCATCGGTGCCGATGGCGGCAGCGGCAATGGTGGCGGCGGTGGTGGCGGCGGCTTCGGTGGCCAAGACTATTACGGCTACCACGGCAGTGGCGGCAGTGGTTACAGCGAGGCGGGCTCCGACAGCCAGCATCCCTCGACCGGGGCGCAGACCGCGGGCGGCACACCGGCTGTCTCTTATACACATCTCCGAGCCCACGAGACTTAGGATATCATCGCGTATGCCGTCTTCGGCTTGAAAAGGGG
>NZ_JAQOSR010000228.1:0-11205 GCF_046718885.1 Bradyrhizobium sp. UFLA01-814
TCCAGCCAGCATGGTGAATCAGAAACACACTGATTTGGGAATCCCAAATCGATTCAACCTAAACCCATCCCGCTTTAACGCATCGCCCCGGAACGACGACACTAAGGCGTGCGTCGAAACCTCAAATACGCCGCCTTGCGCCCCTCGCGCTCGGCCTTGGCGCCGTAGCGCGTCATCGTGTAGTTCGGCCACGGCTGTTGCCAGTCGATCGCGCGCTCGGCGAGCCAGGCGAAGTCAGGTGAGCGCATCAGATGCGCCAGTGTCCAGGCGCAGTAGTCGTCGATATCGCTGACGAAGCGGAATTCGCCGCCCGGCGGCAGCAGCCGCGTCATGGCAGTGACCGTCGCATCCTGCACGAAGCGCCGCTTCCAATGCCGCCGCTTCGGCCAGGGATCGGGATGAATCAGGTCGATGCGCGTGAGCGAATGCGTCGGCGCCCAGGCCAGCAGTTCGGCCGCGTCGCCGGCGAACAGGCGGATATTGCCGATATTGAGCGCCTCGATCTGGGTCAGGATCTTCGCCATGCCGTTGACATAGGGCTCGCAGCCGATGAAGCCGGTGGTCGGAAAGGCCTGCGCCTCCGCGATCAAATGCTCGCCGCCGCCGAAGCCGATTTCGAGCCTGACATTCTCGGTGCCGTCATCGAACAACTCGGTCAGCGCCTCGGGCGCGGGCGCCGAGATGTCGACGGCCAGATGCGGCAGCAGAGTGTCGATCAGGTCGGCCTGATGCGGGCGCAGCTTGTGGCCCTTGCGCCGCCCGAAGAACGAGCCGCGCGCATGCGCCATCGCGCCGTCGTCGGAGGAATCGCGATCGCCGCGGTCGCCTGGAGCCGGTGTCATCGCAGCGTTTGATAGAGACGGTGGAGCAGCCGCGCGCGCGGCTCGATCGACGAGATGTAGAGCTGCTCGTAATGGGTATGCGCGCCCTTGCCGTCGACGCCGAGGCCGTCGAGGGTCGCGGTGTGCGGGGCGGTGAAATTGCCGTCGGAGCCGCCGCCGGTGAACACATCCGCCAGCTCGAAGCCGAGCTCGGCGGCCAACCCCTTGGCGTGCTCGTAGAGCGCGGCGCCGGCGTTGCTTTTCTCATAGGGCGGACGGTTCAATTCGCCCGATATCTTCACGCTGACGCCCTCGGTGCGTGAGGTGATCCCGAGGATCTTCGGCACCAATTCGTCGGCGTCGGCCATGGTCGGCACGCGCATGTCGACTTCCGCATAGGCCTCTTCGGCGATCACGTTCGGCTTGGTGCCGCCGCGGACGACGCCGACATTGACGGTGACGCCGCGCTTGAGATCGTTCATCGCCTCCAGCGCCTGGATCACATTGCCGAGTTCCCGGATCGCGCTGCGGCCGTCCTCGGGGCGCGTGCCGGCATGCGCCGGCGCGCCCTTGATGAACACGTCGAAGCGCGCAACGCCCTTGCGTCCGGTGACGATCTTGCCGCCGTCGCGCGCCGGCTCGGTCACCAGCACGTATTTGGCCTTGCGCCCCTCGGTCTCGATCAGCGCCCGCGAGGTCGGGCTGCCGATCTCCTCGTCCGATACGTAGAGCTGCGTGATGCCGAGCGGCGGGCGCGCGCCGTCGGCGCAGGCCTGCCTGAACGCATGATAGGCGAGGTAGGCGCCGCCCTTCATGTCGTAGATGCCGGGGCCGAACGCGCTGTCGCCGTCGACCTTGAATGGTAACCGTTCGATGAATCCCATCGGATGGACTGTGTCGAGATGGCTCAGCACCAGGATGCCCGGCGCGTCCTGGCCCCAGGACGAGCGCGTCACCAGGTGATCGCCGCAGCCGTCGCGTCCCGCGATGCGCTCCACCGTGGCCGGCAGGTCGCGATAGCCCGACGCGACGAGATCGGCCAGCTTGTTGATCTGGTCGGGCCGCTCCGTCGGAGATTCGATCTCGACCCAGCGGCGGATGCCGTCGAGAATCACGACGGTTTCGAACGGATTGCTGGACATGCTGTTGTCGTCGCCTGTGAATTCGCTCTGTCATTGCGCGCACGCGCCAAAGCATGATCCGAAATCATGCTCAAACGAGGCGCTAAAGCGCGATGATGCTCAAGCTGAACTCATCGCGTTAGCGTACGCCGGAATGGCATATTCCAGATTTGACGATCGCTCAAACGGATATGGCTGAATCAGACCTGCTCGGCCGCCTCGCGCGCCGCGATCTGCTCGACCAGTTCGACGATGCTGCGGCGGAGCTTGGCGTCCGCAATCCGCGTGAAGGCGCGGGTCAGGGCCAGGCCCTCGGCGGTTGCCAGAAAATCGGAGACATAGGTCGGCGAGGCGCCCTCGCTGAAGCCGTCGGCGGTCTTGACCCCGCTCGGGCCGCCGTCGAACAGGAAGGAGACCGGCACCTGCAGGATTTCGGAGATCTGCTGCAGCCGGCTGGCGCCGACGCGGTTGGTGCCCTTCTCGTATTTTTGCACCTGCTGGAACGTCAGGCCTAACGCCTCGCCCAGTTTCTCCTGGCTCATGCCGAGCATGATGCGTCGCATTCGGACGCGGCTGCCGACATATTTGTCAACAGGATTGGGCGCTTTGGTGGACATCTCCAACTCTCCTAAGGGATTGCGCGCCCGTGGATGAGGCAAGTTGGAAGTGGAGTATGCCTCAGGCGCCGGTGCCGTCAAATCCTGCAAGGAGGATCGGGACGAAATGCGGACAATTTGCGCAAAGGGGCTGACTTGGCTTGTGATTTCGCGTGGACCCGTACAATGCGAAGTGCACGGTCGATCTGTCAACTGGTGGAATCATACTGAGGTAAATTTCGACGTTTTTTCGGGTTCGCGACAACCGGCGATATGCGGTCGTCAGGGTTTTCGCCTCACAAACCGCCGCCGCAACACGAACGCCAGGGCTGTGATCACAATCACAGCGGCGGGGATGTTCCCGACACGCGCATAGATCGTCGGCGCGATGGCCGCCGGCAGGCCGGCATCGAGCACGCCTTCGATGCCGAGCCCGAGTTGTGCAACGATCCGGCCGACGGGGTCGATGACGGCCGAGATGCCCGTATTTGCGGCGCGGACCATCGGCAGGCCTTCCTCGATGGTGCGCAGCCGGGCCTGTTGCAGGTGCTGGTAAGGGCCGGTCGAGATTCCGAACCATCCGTCATTGGTGACATTGACGATCCAGCCGGGACGGTCGTCGCGGCTCACGACATTGCCGGGAAAGATCGCCTCGTAGCAGATCAGCGGAAGGGCGCGCGGTGCATTCGGAATATCGAGCGTCCGGCGGATCGTGCCGGGAATGTAGCCGCCCTGCACCTTGGTGAGCTGCACGAAGCCGACCTTCTCCATCCAGTCCTGGAACGGCAGATATTCTCCGAACGGGACAAGATGCAGCTTGTCGTAGACCGCGAGCACGCTGCCGTCGTGGTCGATGACGTAGATGGAATTATAGGCGCGCGTCACGCGGACGCCGGGCGGCAGATCGGGCGCGCGCACCGAACCGGTGATCAGCACGGTTCCCTTCGGCAGGAGGTCGGCGATCTGCGCCATCGCGTCGGCTTCCTTGGTCAGGAAGAACGGAAATGCGGATTCCGGCCAGATCAGGATGCTGGCATCCTTCACGCCGGTGGCGTGCGGCCCGGAGGCGCGATCCGACAGGGTGAGATATTTCTGCATCACCGCCGCCTTGGCGGAGTAGTTGAACTTGGCGTCCTGCTGCAAATCGGGCTGCATGATGCGCAGCTTGACGCCGTCGACCATCCTGGTCGGCTGCTGCGCGAGGCGGACCACGCCGAACGCCAGCATCGCTGCCAGCACCAGCACCGCCGCCACCGGGGCACGCCACGGCTTGCGGCCGCGCGAGGCGCCGTCGATCAGCACGGCCGGGCTTGCGAAGATCGCGACGGCCAGGAACGTCATGCCCCACAGCCCGATCAGCGACGCGGTCTGGGCCAGCGCCAGCGGCTCGGTCAATGCGTAGCCGAACCCATTCCACGGAAAGCCGCTGAGGAGATGGCCGCGCAGCCATTCCGAAATTGTCAGGTTGACCGCGAGCGCCAGCACGCGCGAGGCGTCGCGCGGCCAGATCAGCCGCGCCAGCGCGAAGCCGAACGCAGTGAACAAAGCGAGATAGGCAGGCAGGCCGAGCACCGCGAACGGCGTCAGCCAGGCGAAGGTGTCCGCATCGACGAAGAAGGCGTAGCCGATCCAGTACAGGCCCGGCACGAAATAGCCGAGGCCGAACCAGAACCCGGACAGCGCCGCGGCGGGCAGACCGCGCCAGCGGCCGGCCGCACTGCCGTCGATCAGCCAGACCGCGATGGAAAAGGTGAGAAACAGAACCGGCCAGGCGTTGAACGGCGCCATCGCCAGCGAAGACAGCGCGCCGGCCGTGAGCGCGAGGACGGCGCGTTTCCATCCCCAGGTCAGGATGATTGCAAGGCCGATCGATCGGAGCTTGTCGGACAGCCTCACTGCGGACCGGCTCCCTCGCCGGGCGGCGGCATGTTGTCGTTCGCCTGCGGGTTTCCGGAGTCCGGCGCCTGCTCGCGGCGCCGCTCGCGCTCCTTGCGCGGCGTCGGCCGTTCCTTGCGCGCGGTGATGCGCACGCGCTTGACCCGCCGCGGATCGGCGTCGAGCACCTCGACTTCGTAATTGCCGGGTCCCGAAATCACCTCGCCGCGCACCGGCAGGCGCCCGACGAACGATACGAGGTAGCCGCCGAGCGTCTCGACCTCCTCGCCGGCGTCGCCGATCACGAAGTCCTCGCCGATCACCGAGCGGACATCGTCGAGGCTGGCGCGCGCATCGGCGATGAAGGAGTTGTCCGGCTGGCGCACGATGGACGGCGGCTCGTCGGAATCGTGTTCGTCGTCGATCTCGCCGACGATCTGCTCGACGATATCCTCGATCGACACCAGTCCGTCGGTGCCGCCATATTCGTCGACCACCAGCGCGAGATGGATCCGCGAGGCCTGCATCTGCGCCAGCAGGTCGATCGCGCGCATCGACGGCGGTATGTAGAGCAGCTTGCGGATGATATTGGCTTCCGACAGCGGCAGCGCGAGGTCGACGCTGCGCAGATCGAGCCCGGCCGGGAACGGCTTCTTGCGCTTCGTCTTGGTCGCGTCGGTGACGCGGGCCTTCGCGGTCATGAAGGCGAGCAGGTCGCGGATGTGCACCATGCCCTCGGGGTCGTCGAGGGTTTCGTTGTAGACGACGAGCCGCGAATGCGCCGCGCTCTCGAACAGGCTCATCAATTCGCCGAGCGGGATGTCGCGCTTGACCGCGACGATGTCGGCACGGTGCACCATGACGTCGGCGATCCGCCGCTCGTTCAGCGACAGGATGTTGCGCAGCATGGTGCGCTCGATCGCCGAGAAGCCGACATCGTCGGGCGTCGAGGCGTCAAGCACCACCTGTAGGTCGTCGCGCACCGAGCCGGCCTTCCAGCCGAACAGGGTGCGGATCGCGCGCACCAGCCAGCCCTCGGCCGCCGGGCGCTGTACCTCGCCCTCGTGCACCACGGCGGGCAGGTTGCTCACGTTGCGCGGGTTGTCGTGGGTCGGTTCGGAATCCGGCATGTCAGGCGATCCGATCCGCATAGGGGTCGGGAATGCCGAGGGAAGAGAGGATCTCGCGCTCGAGCGCCTCCATGTCCTCGGCATCGTCGTCGTTCTCGTGGTCGTAACCGATCAGGTGCAGGAAGCCATGCACCGCGAGATGGCTCAAATGATGGTCGAACGGCTTCTGCTCTTCATCGGCTTCCCGCCGCGTCGTCTCATAGGCGATCGCGATATCGCCGAGCATGCGCGGGGCATCGTCGGGTCCGCCGGCGCCTTCCGGCTGCAGCGCCGGAAACGACAGCACGTTGGTCGGCTTGTCGATGCTGCGCCAGTTGGCGTTCAGGGTGCGGATACCGGCATCGTCGGTCAGCATCACCGCAAGCTCGGCGTCGGCGACATCGGCATCGGCGATCTCGGCGGCAGCCTCGATGGCGCGGTGGATCACCGCGTCGGCATTGGGCTCGGCCTGCCAGCATTCGGCGGTGACGAGAACCTCGGTTGCAGGAAAAGCAGACACGTTGGTTTCAAAATCTGCGTTATGGCCGGATCCCGCATCGTGCGGGCTCGCGGCCGAAGCTATTGGTCTCAAGATCTGGCGTTTGCCGGCTTTTGCGGCAATCCCTCATAGGCGGCCACGATGCGCGCCACCAATTCATGGCGGATGACGTCCTCGGCCTTGAAATGCACCTGCGCGATGCCCTCGACGCCGTCGAGCAGCTTCACGGCTTCCGTGAGCCCCGAGGCCTGGCCGTGCGGCAGGTCGATCTGCGACGGGTCGCCGGTGACGATCATCCGGCTGTTCTCGCCGAGACGCGTCAAAAACATCTTCATCTGCATCGTCGTGGTGTTCTGCGCCTCGTCGAGGATGATGGCGGCATTGGTCAGGGTGCGGCCGCGCATGAAGGCAAGCGGCGCGATCTCGATCTCGTTGCCCTGCAGCGCGCGCTCGACGACGCGGGCATCCATCAGATCGTACAGCGCGTCATAGATCGGGCGCAGATACGGATCGACCTTCTCCTTGAGGTCGCCGGGCAGGAAGCCGAGCCGCTCGCCGGCTTCCACCGCGGGCCGCGTCAGGATGATGCGATCGACCTCCTTGCGCTCGAACAACTGCGCGGCATGGGCGACCGCGAGCCAGGTCTTGCCGGTGCCGGCCGGGCCGATGCCGAACACCAGCTCATGCCGCTTCAGCGCGCGGATGTAGGAATCCTGCGCCGCGGTGCGGGCGCGCACCGGACGCTTGCGCAGATTGATGGTCTCGAAGGTCGGCTTGGCGGTCTTGTTGTCGAATTCGAACAGCGAGCCCTGCGCGATCACGGCGCGGATCGCGCCTTCGACCTCGCCCTGGTCGAGGTCGTGTCCCTCGACGGCCTGCGCGTAGAGCGTCTCCAGCACGCGCCGCGCCGCGTCGCAGCCGTCGCGGGAGCCTGCGATGGTCAGATGATTGCCGCGGGAATCGACCACGACGCCGAGCCGCCGCTCGATCAGCGCCAGATTTTGTCCGTAGGGGCCGACCAGCGCGGATGCCGCGCGGTTGTCGTCGAAATCGATGACGACCTGAGTTTCAGGGGGCCGGGTCTCAGGTGGCATTTGCATGTCGCGGTCAGGTTTGCGGCTGGGAGCGAGCGAAGACGAATCCGATGCGCTTTTGGGCAAGGATTTCAGGCTCCAATGGTCTGCGAAATGAGGCCGGGCGCGGGTCGCGGCGCGAGCTCGCCGATCAGGCTGTAGCGCTCGAGGCTGTCGATCCTCACCGGGAGGACCTGGCCGATGATGTCGGGCGACGCCATCACATGGGCGGGCTGCAGATAGGCGGTGCGGCCGACGATCTGGCCCGGATTGCGCGCGGCGCGCTCGAACAGCACATCGACCGTTGTGCCAATCGCAGCCCGGTTGAAGGCCGATTGCTGGCTGTCGATCAATTCCTGAAGCCGCCCCAAGCGCTCGTCCATCTCGGCTGCTGACACTGTCTCCCGCATCTCCGCCGCCGGCGTGCCCGGCCGTGGCGAATACTTGAATGAATACGCCGCAGCGTATCCGATTTGCGTGACAAGCGCGAGGGTGGCGGAAAATTCTTCCGCGGTCTCTCCTGGGAAGCCCACGATAAAATCTGATGAAAAAGCAATGCCTTGCCGTGCGGCGCGGAACCGGTCGATGACACGCCGGTAGTCATCGGCGGTATGTTTGCGGTTCATGGCGGCAAGGATCCGGTCCGACCCCGATTGCACCGGCAGGTGCACGAACGGCATCAGTTCGGGCAAATCGCGATGTGCCGCGATCAGGGCGTCGTCGACGTCGCGCGGATGGCTGGTGGAGTAACGCAGCCGCGTGACGCCTGGGATTGCGGCGAGCCGTTGCAACAATTTGCCGAGCGGCCAGACGCGGCCGTCGGGGCCTTCGCCGTGATAGGCGTTGACGTTCTGTCCGATCAGCGTGAATTCGCGCACGCCATTGTCGGCGAGCTGCTTCACATCGTCGATGATCCTGGCGACCGGACGCGAGACTTCCGCGCCGCGGGTGTAGGGCACCACGCAGAAGGTGCAGAACTTGTCGCAGCCTTCCTGCACCGTGACGAAGGCGGAGATGCCGCGGGCGCGGATCGCATCCGGCTTCGGCTGCGGCAGGAAGCCGAACTTGTCCTCGACCGGGAATTCCGTTTCCAGCGCGCGGCCGTTTTGTTTGGCGCGCTTCAAGAGCTCGGGCAGATGATGATAGCTCTGCGGCCCGACCACGATGTCGACGGTCGGCGCGCGATGGATGATCTCGGCGCCTTCGGCCTGCGCGACGCAGCCGGCGACCGCGATCTTCATCTCGCGGCCCGCCCGCGCGGCCTCGTCCTTGGCGACGCGCAGCCGCCCGAGCTCGGAATAGACTTTCTCCGATGCCTTCTCGCGGATGTGGCAGGTGTTGAGGATCACGAGGTCGGCGTCTTCGGCGCTCGCGGTCTCGACAAAGCCCTCGCTGGCCAGCGTGTCCGCCATGCGTTGCGCATCGTAGACATTCATCTGGCAGCCATAGGACTTGATGTGCAGCTTGCGCGGCGTCGTCATGGAACCCTGAGAGCGAAAAATGGAAACGGCGCCATCGGGGCGCCGAGGCTGAAATATAGCTTAAACCGGGGAAAATCCAGCCGTCCCGCCGGTCATTCCGGGATGGTCCGAAGGACCAGACCCGGAATCTCGAGATTCCGGGTTCGATGCTGACGCATCGCCCCGGAATGACCCTCCAGGGATCAGCCGGCGAGCGCTCTGGTACCCACCCGCGCGACCAAATCGGGCAATTGGCGCATATCGGCGAAGGTTACGGCCGCGCCGGCCTGGCGCAGCATCCCCTCATGTTCCGCCGTGCAATGGCTGCCGCCGTAAAAACCGAGCACGGTCATCCCGGCGGCGCGGGCGCCGGTGACGCCGGCCACGCTGTCCTCGATCACGACGCAGCGCGCGGGGGCGGCGCCCATCTGCGTGGCCGCGAACAGGAAGAGATCGGGCGCCGGCTTGCCGCGCTTGACCTGCGTGGCGGAGAAAATATGCGGTGCCAGCTGGTCGTAGAGCCCGGCGCAGGTCAGGCCGTGATGGATCTTTTCCGGCGTGCCGCTCGAGGCCACGCATTTCGGTAAGCCGAGCGCGGCGATCGCCTCGCCGACATGCGCGATGGCGCTGAGATCGTCGGCATAGAAGCTCAGCGTCGCGTGCTTGACCTCGGCCTCGAAGGTCTCGGGCAGCGCACGGCCGATCTCACTCTCGACGATCCGCCGCGCCTCGCGATCGGACACGCCGAGGAAGCGCTTCAGCACGCCATCAGGCGTAATCGGAAAGCCGTGACGCGTCAGCGTTTCCGCATGCGCGCGACAGGAGATCACCTCGCTGTCGACCAGCACGCCGTCGCAATCGAAGATGACGAGATCGAATGTCATGGCCGGGTGACGCGTTCCCGCACGCGCCTAGGACTTGCTGTCTTCGTCGAGCGGGACGCAATACAACTCGAGACGATGATCGACCAACTTGTAGCCGAGCTTGCGCGCGATCTCGGCCTGCAGCTTCTCGATTTCCTCGGAGGTGAACTCGATCACCTTGCCGTCGCGCAGATTGATCAGATGGTCGTGATGGCTCTCGGGCATCTGCTCGTAGCGTGCGCGGCCCTCGCGGAAGTCGTGGCGCTCGATGATGCCGGCATCCTCGAACAACTTGACGGTGCGATAGACGGTCGAGATCGAGATCTTGTCGTCGACCGCAACGCAGCGACGGTAGAGCTCCTCGACGTCGGGGTGATCCATGGCCTCCGCCAGCACGCGTGCGATCACGCGGCGCTGTTCGGTCATGCGCATGCCGGTCGCGGCGCAGCGCGCCTCGATGCCGGTATTCTTCTGCGCAGGCGTGATTTTCACCGTGGTCATGGGTTTCGGGCCGTATTCTTCAAGCCTTGGGTGGCAGAGCAGGGCGCTGTTCTGCCATCGCGCCGATGTTACGACAAGTCGCGCCGCATCAGAAGCGCGTTCAAATGTTCCCCGCCGGGCTGCTTGTAATAGCGTTCGCGGCGGCCGATCACGCCGAATCCGGCCCTTTCATAGAGGCGTCGTGCCGGCTGATTGTTCTCTTCCACCTCGAGGAAGATGGTGCGGATGCCGCGGCCGGCAAGATGGCCGAGATGGGTCAGCAGCAGGTCGCGCGACAGGCCGCGCCCGCGCTGATTGGAATCGATCGCAATCGACAGGATTTCGGCTTCGTCCGCCGCCATCCGTGACACGGCAAAGCCGATCACGTTGCGTCCCTGCCGCAGCCGGTGCACCAGCGTGTTGCGCTCGGTCAGCATCGCCTCGAATTCGCCCTCGCCCCAGCCGCGATGAAACGACGCGCCGTGCAATTGCGCGAGCCGCGCCGCATCGCGCAGCGATGCGGGCTCGATCGCGGGCGGACCGCCGCCCCACCATCGTGACAGCCAGCCGATCATGTCGATCGCGGCGTGCTGATTTCGAGCCGGTCCTTCGGCGGCTTGGCGTCGGGCGCGCGCAGATAGAACGGCCGCGGCGGCGCGGTCTCAGGATCCACGGCCGCGCCGATCCAGGCGACCCAGGTAATATCGGGCGCGGGCTGCCGGTCGACCTTGACCGGCGGTGCGGCGTCGGCGGGCCAGCGCTCGGCGAGGATATTGGCGGCGTTGCCGACCAGATGCAGCGCGCCGTGTTGGGAGGCCTCGAGCGCTTCCGCGATCGGCGCCACCTTCGGCTTGATGATCGGGCTGCCGTCGCCGCCGACCAGCTGGAAATAGACGTGATCATGCCGCGCATCGATCGCCGACAGGATCGCAGACGCGCCATTCTCGGCGACGACAGGCGCGGCGTAAGCGGCGAGCGTCGACAGTCCGACCACCGGCTTTTCCGCGGCCAGCGCCAAGCCGCGCGCCGCCGAGAGGCCGACGCGCAGGCCCGTGAAACTGCCAGGGCCGGTGGTGACGGCGATGCGGTCGAGCCCGGCAAAGCCGATGCCGCTCTCTTTCATCACCCGCGCGATCAGCGGCATCAGCGCCTCGGCATGGCCGCGCTGCATCGCCTGCGATTCAATGGCGATTGTATTGCCGGAGGTGGTGTCGAGCACCGCCGCGGAGCAGGCGTCGAGCGCCGTATCGATGGCGAGAATCATCATGGGAGGGCGAATAGTGAATAGGGAATGGCGAACAGGGGTCT
>NZ_JAQOSR010000229.1:0-11170 GCF_046718885.1 Bradyrhizobium sp. UFLA01-814
GTGCACGGCCTGGAATGTCGCCGTGCCCATCGCGAGCGATAGCAGGCTGTACAGCCTGGTGTCGCGCCGTCCGCGGTAATGCTCATAGATCAGGAGGCCGACGGCGAAGAAGCCGCTGTCGTCGGCCACGAACAGTTTCTCGAACAGGGGAACGTCGATGGTGAGCTCGTTGGCGAAAGTGACTGCGATCCACGCCACGATGATCGTGTCGATCCGCCGCGGAAAGATGCCCCAGGCCAGGAACAGCGCGATCCAGGCGTAGAACACGACCTCGATCACCAGCGACCAGTAGGCGTCGTCCATGTAGGGCTGACCGAGCATCGGGGCCGCGATGAACAGGTTTGCCAGCCATTGCCCCCACGTCACGTGGAAGTACGCGTGGCCCAGCAGCAGCGTCGCGAGGAAGGTCAGCGTCATGCAGATGACGAAGGTCGGATAGATGCGGCTGAAGCGGGCGATCGCGAAGCCGATCGGCGTGCGGCCTTCGGCGGAATAGGCAATGACGAAGCCGGAGATCGCGAAGAACACGGGGACGCCGAGGAAGCCGTATTGCGCGATCGGGGCGAGGTACGGCATCGCCACCTTTTGCACGCCGTTCGATGCCACGCCCCAGAAGCCGTAGTGATACAGGATCACGGCCCCGACCGCGGCAAGCCGCAGCAGGTCCAGCACGGGAACCCGGGTCGGTTGTTTAGAAACGCTCGGCATATATCCGCTATCGTGGCGGCGAGGCATGAAGGCGTTCTTAATCCGCGCGGCGAAACCACTGCGCGATCGTTCACGATTGCAGGAGCCCCGTGGCGATGCCGGCGGCCGCGCTGAGCACCACCACCACGAGCGGCGGTGCGCGCCACGCCGTGAGCAGGACGAAGCCGGCCAGCGCGATGCCGAAATCGAGCGGACGGTGGACGCTGCTGGTCCACACCGGATTGTAAAGCGCGGCCCCCAGAATGCCGACCACGGCGGCGTTGACGCCGCGCATCATCGCCTGCGCCGCCGGCCGTTTGCGAAAGCTGTCCCAGAACGGCAGCGCCCCGAGCAGGACGAGAATTCCCGGCAGGAAGATGCCGACGAGGCCGATGATCGCGCCCGGCATGCCGCCGATCACGGCGCCGAGATAGGCGGCAAAGGTGAATAACGGGCCCGGCACCGCTTGCGCGGCGCCGTAGCCGGTCAGGAATGCATCGTCGCCGATCCAGCCCGGCGTCACCACGGCTTCGCGCAGCAGCGGCAGCACGACGTGGCCGCCGCCGAACACCAGCGCGCCCGAGCGGTAGAAGGCCTCGAACAGGCCGAGGCCGGGCCATGTCCGCGACAGCAGCGGCAGTCCGACCAACAGCGCGACGAACAGGATCAGCGCTGCGACGCCAACGCGGCGCGATACCGGCATCGCGATATGGGTGACCCCGTTGGCCGGTTGCGCCCGGCAGAACCAAAGCCCGGCGATGGCGCCGAGAACGATGGCGCCGATCTGCGCGATCGACGACGAACTGGCGAGGATGACGAGTGCCGCGACCGTCGCAATCGAGGCGCGTTCGCGGTCGGGGCAGAGCGAGCGCGCCATGCCCCAGACGGCCTGGGCGACGATCGCCACCGCAACCAGCTTGAGGCCGTGCACCAGGCCGGTACCCGCAGGGCCGCTCAATCCGCTGGCGCCGAAGGCAAACAGCACCAGCGCGATCGCCGAGGGCAGCGTGAATCCGGTCCAGGCCGCCAGCGCCCCCAGGTACCCGGCGCGCATCAGGCCGAGCGAAAAGCCGACCTGGCTGCTCGCAGGGCCCGGCAGGAATTGGCAGAGCGCGACCAGATCCGTATAGGCCTGTTCGTCAAGCCAGCGCCTGCGGGTGACGAACTCGTCGCGGAAATAGCCGATATGGGCGATCGGGCCGCCGAAGCAGCTGACGCCGAGCTTGAAGAAGATCAGCAGCACCTCCAGCGGCGAGTGCGTCGAGCTCGCGGTGGCGGGCGGTGTGCCGGGCTGCGGGACGTCGGTTTCGTTCAAGCGTCGTCAATTCCCGCAATTTGCGTCCCAGGTCAGGACTCGTAAGCGCGAGCATATCGCCATTCGATGACGTTTGAGCGCGCTATTTCGCGCGGCTCTGCGCGCGGCTCACTCGTAGCGGATGTTCTTCGACGGCCGGCGCGCGGCGGGCATCGCCAGCACGACGAGACAGAGCGCGATCATCGCCAATCCCATAAATTCGAATGCAAATGCGTCCACGGGCCAATCTCCCCCATCAGAAATAGTTAGACTTGTTGGGGGAGCGTTGACGCGCTGTTAAGCCTTATGGTTACCGCTGCCGGCCTCGGCGCATGGTGGAGAGTGAGTTAACGCTCACATGGGGGAACTCAAGCGCGGTGGTCACCGCGCTTGAGCTCTGTGTTTGCGCATGATCTCCGCGCAAACGCGTTCCGCGCTTGTCGCGCCGGAAAACCGCTTTGCACTTTTCCGGATCATGCGTTAGGCGGCCACGCTCAACGGTCCGGTGCGCAGCTTCAGATCCACCGGCGTCGGGTTCCGCAGGATGTCCAGCACGGGGCAATGACGGTCGACGGTTTCCTTCAGCCGGGCGATGTCGGCCGCGGAGGCAGGACTGTCGATGGCGACCTCGGCCTCGATCTGCTGGAAACCAGCTCGCACGTCTGGATCGACGCTGAAGAAGCCGCGCAGATCGATGGCGCCCGACAGCTTGACGGACACGCCGTTGAGGGGAATGCCGAGCGCGTCGGCATAGAGCCGATAGGTGATCTCCTGGCATGAGCCGAGCGCGGCGAGGATGTACTCGACCGGGTTCGGTGCGGTGTCCTGGCCGCCCAGCGCCGGCGGCTCGTCGACGCTGACGTTGAATTGCCGCACGGCAACGCGGCTATTGACGCCGTCGCCGAGTTGCGAAGTCGCCTGGAACACGGCCTGCGCCTGCGCCGGATCGGCACCAAGCGCCTGCTGGGTGTCTGCGAAAACCTGCTTGAACCTGAAGCTCATCGTTCGTCTTCCCCATGGCATCGATGATGCGAGGCTGATCGAACGACTCACGCAGGGCAATAGTCGCGGGATAAGAACGACAGCAGCTCCGCGAAGCGCGAAATTTTCAGCAGCATTTTTCCCGCGCGCGTAGATGCGTAGGATGAGTAGAGCCTACGGCGTTACGCGGCGAGGGCGTCCTGGTTGATCTCGCCCTTGGCGAGCGCCGTCAGCAGCGTGTCGACGTGCCGCTCTTCGTCGAGACTGTCGTGCAGGAGCCGCTGGTCGTCGCGCAGGTTGAGCTGGCCTGCGAGGGCGGCCGCGCTGCCATAGGCGGCGATCTCGTAATGCGCGAGCTTCTGCGCCGACGCGACGAGGCCGGCATCGCGCAGATTGTCGTCGGGCAGCAGCGAGACCATCTTGGCGGTCTCGTGGATTAGCGCCTGCATGGCCTGGTCGGTGTGCTCCAGCGGATCGGCGCCATGCATCCGCAGCAGCGATTTCAACCGCTCGCCCTGCACGATGGTCTCGCGGTGATGACGGCTGAACGCATCCTTGAGCGACGGATGCGAAGCGATCTCCGCCATCCGCGCCAGCGCCACGGCGAGTTGCTCCTCGACGCTTGCGAGTTCCTGAAGCTCGGCGACATACATGTCCTTGAAGCTGGTGATCCTCATCGTGAAACCCTTCTTGTTTCGGTGCTCAGGCGGTGTGGCCGCCGGAACCGGAATCGATCGGCGTTTTCTTGGCACGTTGTGGCGTCATCTTCGCCGGATCCGGTTGCCAGGGCACGCCGCGCGGCCCGAGTTGCTGGCGCTGCAGATCGTCCTCGGAGAAGGGCGGCTCGACGCCGTTCGGGTTGCTGCGCTCGATCGCGGTTTTCAGGTCATCATCGCGCTGGTTCATGCTGGCGCTCCATCATCTCGGCGGCACGGAACCTGGATCGGACGAGGCCGCACGTTCCGCGCTGCCCGGCCAACGATACGCGCGCGAAATCGTTGCAAACAAATCAGGGGGCGCGGCGCCACGCCACCGGCCGGGATGCCCAGGATGGGGAGGGCCAACGGGAGCTGTGCGAGCGGCGATCGACTACTCGGGCGCGGACTTGAGCGTCGACCTGGGCGTGGACCTGGCCTTCTCTTGCTCGCCGTTTGGTTGTAGTCTGGCATCATAGTTGAGCGATACGGGTCGACGTCCATTGTTGGAGCGTCGGTGCCCGATTGAAACGCAAGTCTATTTTGGGATGGCAGATGAATTCTCCGACGGTCCGCCTTGTGGCCACGCCGAGAACGGCTCAGTGGATCAAGAGTTCGTATGACGCCTATTTTCGTGCCGTGACCAAGAAGGAAATTCCTGTCCTGTCCTGTCCGGACGAACTGAAGCCAAATCGGGCAGATGATACCAACGATCGTCTTTGGGTGATTACCGTGGCGGATCCCTCGCACGGTCATATCATCGATTGGCACACGATGACCGGACTGCGCGCGCGCGATCGACGCATCGGAATCTGCCTTGTGGTTGCCTGGATCGCCGCATTCTATGCTGCGATATTCTTTGTCTTCGAACGCGGAGTATGGATCACAATCCTTGCGTTTTGTGGTCTCATCTGCCTGAGCGCATTGATTGTCTGGTTTGCAGCGATGCCAAATAGGCGGATCTTCGCGTCTCTCACGAGAGTGGAATTTCCGATTGAACTGACCCAGGCGATCAAGCAAACCGCGCGACGCAAGCAGGTGTTCTCCATGGTTGGGAAGATCGTCGGGGGCGTCGGTGGGCTGGCTGCGGGTGGCGCCGCGCGTGCCATCATCGATAGCGACGGCGCTGCAAAAGTTGCAGAGGAGCTATCGAAAGCGCTGCTCGAAGCCGGCGGCGAGGTGATGACCGAGACCCTGGCTCATCGTCCGGTCCCGTTAAAATCGGAGATGGGGGCCGGATAATTCGGCGGGCCCCCGGCATTTGCTGGTGCTTTCTCGTGCGTAAGTGGCCTCACGTCCCGCAGAACGTCTGCGTCACGCGCTGCTCGGGGAGCGGCGGATCGGCATAGGCCGTGTAGTGCGGCTGGTCCTCGTAGGGTTTTGCCAGCACCGTCAGCAATTCCTCGAACGGCGTGTAGTCATCCGAGTTCACCGCAGCCGCAATCACCGCCTCGATCCGGTGGTTGCGTGGGATGAAGGCCGGATTGACGGCACCCATCGCGGCCTTGCGCTCGGCCGGCGTCTGCTGTTCCAGCGCGAGGCGGGCGCGCCAGCGCGCGGCCCATTCGTCGAACGCCGCGGGATCGGTGAACTGCGCGCGGACGTCGGCGGCATCATCGGTCGCGGCCTCGCCGAGATGGCGGAAGGTCAGCGTGAAGTCGGCCGCGTTCTTGGCCATCGCGTCCAGCAGATCCTGGATCAGCGCCTCGTCACCGTCGCGCGCGGTGAACAGGCCGACCTTGGCGCGCAACCCGGCATTATAGGCTGCAGTGAACTTTTCGGGGAATTCGCCGAGGATCACTTGCGCCTGTTCAATCGCCTTCTCCTGCTCGTCCGCGAACAGCGGCAGCAGGCATTCGGCGAGCCGGGTCAGATTCCACAACGCGATGCGCGGCTGGTTGGCGTAGGCGTAGCGGCCCATCTCGTCGATCGAGGAGAACACCTGTGCCGGGTTGTAGGCATCGAGGAAGGCGCAGGGACCGTAATCGATGGTCTCGCCCGAGATCGAGGTGTTGTCGGTGTTCATCACACCGTGGATGAAGCCGACCAGGAGCCAGCGCGCGACCAGCGCAGCCTGCCGCGCCACGACGCCGGCGAGCAGGGCGTGATACGGCTGGGCGGCGTCCTTCAGCTCGGGATAGTGCCTGGCGATGACATGGTCGGCGAGCGCGCGCACGCCGTCGGTGTCGCCGCGGGCGGCGAAGAACTGGAAGGTGCCGACGCGGATGTGGCTCGCGGCGACGCGGGTCAGCACCGCACCGGGCAGCGCGGTCTCGCGCATCACGGGCTCGCCGGTGACGACCGCCGCAAGTGATCTGGTGGTCGGGATGCCCAAAGCGAACATCGCCTCGCTGACGATATATTCGCGCAAGACCGGACCGAGCGCGGCGCGGCCGTCGCCGCGGCGGGAGAACGGGGTCGGGCCGGATCCCTTGAGCTGGATGTCGCGGCGGACGCCGTCCTTGTCGATGACCTCACCGAGCAGGATGGCGCGGCCGTCGCCGAGCTGGGGAACAAAGTGCCCGAACTGGTGGCCGGCATAGGCCATGGCGATCGGGTCGGCGCCGTCAGGCAGCTGCTTTCCGGCAAGGATTTCGGCGCCCTCCGGCGTCGAGAGCAGGTCCGGGTCCAGCCCGAGCTGGACCGCGAGCGGCCGGTTCAGCTTGATCAGCCGGGGGGCTGCGACCGGGGTCGGCGCGACGCGGGCGAAAAAGTTCGCCGGCAGCGCCGAATAGGTGTTCTGGAACGGGAAATGAATGGTCATATCCGGAAGATAGGCCTGCGGGCCGAATAGGCAAACGGTTGGCGGCCACCTGGCGCCGGATCGCGGCAAAATCTGCAGTTTCGGGCCAAAAGCGGGCGTTCCCTTGGTTGCCGCCCCGAGCGGGCTCGGGTAAACCCAGCGCCTTCGGATAGGAAGTTTCCTATCGCGATTCTCCTCCGACATCAGTTTTTGGACAGACTATGCATCGCTACCGGTCACACACATGCGGCGCGCTCCGAGAGGGCGATATCGACCAGACGGTCCGGCTTTCGGGTTGGGTTCACCGGGTCCGCGACCATGGCGGCGTGCTGTTCGTCGATCTGCGCGACCATTACGGCATCACCCAATGCGTGGCCGATCCGGACTCGCCGGCGTTCGCCGAGGTCGAGAAGTTCCGCTCCGAATGGGTGGTGCGGATCGACGGCAAGGTGCGCCGCCGTCCCGCCGGCACCGACAATCCCGAACTGCCGACCGGCATGGTCGAGATCTACATCAAGGAGATCGAGGTGCTGGGCCCGGCGGCCGAGTTGCCGCTGCCGGTGTTCGGCGAGCAGGAATATCCCGAGGATATCAGGCTCAAGTACCGCTTCCTCGACCTGCGTCGCGAGAAGCTGCACCAGAACATCATGACCCGCGGCGCGGTGGTCGATTCCATGCGCAAGCGGATGAAGGAGCAGGGCTTCTTCGAATTCCAGACCCCGATCCTGACGGCGTCCTCGCCGGAAGGCGCGCGCGACTTCCTGGTGCCGTCGCGCATCCATCCCGGCAAGTTCTACGCGCTGCCGCAGGCGCCGCAGCAGTACAAGCAGCTGCTGATGATGTCGGGCTTCGACCGCTACTTCCAGATCGCGCCGTGCTTCCGCGACGAGGACCCGCGCGCCGACCGCCTGCCGGGCGAGTTCTATCAGCTCGACGTCGAGATGAGTTTTGTGACCCAGGACGACGTGTTCGCGGCGATGGAGCCGGTCATTACAGGCGTGTTCGAGGACTTTGCCAAGGGCAAGCCGGTCACGAAGAACTGGCCGCGGATTCCGTTCGCGGAGGCCGTGCGCAAATACGGCTCCGACAAGCCCGACCTGCGCAACAAGATCGTGATGCAGGAAGTCTCCGAGCACTTCCGCGGCTCCGGCTTCAAGGTGTTCGCGCGGATGCTGGAAGACCCGAAGAACCAGGTCTGGGCGATCCCCGGCACCGGCGGCGGCAGCCGTGCGTTCTGCGACCGCATGAACTCGTGGGCGCAGGGCGAAGGCCAGCCCGGCCTCGGCTACATCATGTGGCGCGAGGGCGGCGAGGGCGCGGGTCCCCTGGCGAACAACATCGGCCCCGAGCGGACGGCTGCGATCCGCGACCAGCTCGGCCTCAAGGAAGGCGATGCGGCGTTCTTCGTCGCCGGCGATCCCGAGAAGTTCTGGAAGTTCGCAGGCCTCGCGCGCACCAAGCTCGGCGAGGAATTGAACCTGATCGACAAGGACCGGTTCGAGCTCGCCTGGATCGTCGACTTCCCGATGTACGAGTATGACGAGGAGAACAAGAAGGTCGACTTCTCGCACAACCCGTTCTCGATGCCGCAGGGCGGCCTCGACGCGCTGACGTCGCAGGACCCGCTGACGATCAAGGCGTTCCAGTACGACATCGCCTGTAACGGCTACGAGATCGCCTCCGGCGGCATCCGCAACCACAAGCCGGAAGCGATGGTGAAGGCTTTCGAGATCGCGGGCTATGGCGAGCAGGAGGTCATCGACCGCTTCGGCGGCATGTACCGTGCGTTCCAGTACGGCGCGCCGCCACACGGCGGCATGGCGGCAGGCCTCGACCGCATCGTGATGCTGCTCTGCGGCACCAACAATCTGCGCGAGGTCTCGCTGTTCCCGATGAACCAGCAGGCCATGGACTTGCTGATGGGCGCGCCGTCGGAAGCAACCCCGAAGCAGCTCAAGGAGCTGCACATCCGCACCAACCTGCCGGCGAAGGGTTAGGCGGGCAGGAGAGGTGCGTAGCCCGGATGGAGCGAAAGCGAAATCCGGGGGCGGTCCCTCCTGCGGCGACGCTGTTCCCGGATTGCGCTTCGCTCCATCCGGGCTACGGGTGGGAGAATCATAACCCCGTCGAGGCCTCGATCCGGAATTGCGCCAGCGCCGATTGCGGATCGGTCTTGAGCAACTGCATCAATTGAAGCGCCGGCGCTTTCGCGCGCGGGGTCAGCTTGATGACCAGCGTCTGTCCCGGCGTCTCGATGAACTGGCTGATCGCGGTAAGGAGGCCGGTGGCGTCGGGATTACCCCCGCCGATCTCGCCGCCCTGCGCCTTGATGGCGTCGAGGATGACCTTGCGCGCCTCGTCGCGGCTGATGTTCCGGGTGCGCGCAAATTGAGCGATCGCGAGATCGATGACGCCGAGGTCATGGACCGTGAGCTCGATCGTGCCGGCTTCGATCTGCGCGGCCGCGCCCATTGCTTCCGCGGCGCTGGTCGAGAATGCCTCGCGCGGGACGTTGCCGAGCGCGACCCTGGCCGACGCATTGAGCAGGCCCGCCATGTCGAGCTTGACCGGCTCCAGCGCGAACGCGCGTGAGGTCTCGGTCCAAACGGCGCCGAGATCGGCGTCGATCGCCATCCGGTCGATCCCGGCGGCGACGAGCGGCTGCTGCCGCGGATCCGCTGCGTCCAGCGGTGCCGCGAGCTTCGCGACCAGCCGCAGCTTGCTCGGGATCGATCCGACGAACTGACCCCAGTCGAGGCTAAAGACATCGATGTTGATCGGCTTGCCGGTGGCCTTGTAGGGCGACGCAACTCCCTTGACCTCGACGCCTTCGATCAGCGGGAACAGCGCCAGCGCCTGTTCAGCGGACGGCTTCTGCGCGGCGAATTGTGCCGACAGTCGCATGAAGCTGGCGACGTCGAGCGACTTCAGCGCGAAGCGTCCGATCTTGATGGGACCGTTCGGCGCACGGGTATCGAGTCCCTCGACCGCAAGCTCGCCGATCTTGCCGTGTTCGAAGTTGAACCGCATCGAGGAAAGTTTGAGCGGGCCCTGCGGCGTCTCGACCGAGAGCCCATGCATCTCGGCATTTGCAATTCCGATGCCCGAATAGAGGCCGGCGATCTTGTCCAGCAGTTCGCGTGCCTGGGCGGCAGACGGCGGCGGACTCCCTTGCGGCGGGATCATTGCCAGCAGCGCCGGCAGTTGCATCCGTGACGGATTGATCCTGGTGTCGTCGACGGTCACGCCCTCGATCCGCATGTTCACACCCGGCGCAGCGGTGATGACATAAGGACCGGCCGAAACGTGCCCCTGAACCCGGTACTCCCTGTCATCGTTTGCCTTGCCTGGATCGAATATCGCCGCCATCGCGCCGACGTCGATGTCGGCCGCGGCGATATTGGCGAGTTCGCCAGTCAGCTTGATCGGCTTGCCTGCTGCCTGCTGGTTGATCGTGAACACAACCTTGCCGGTCTTGCTGGACGCGATCTTTCCGTCCTTCATGTTTTCGATGGCGATGCCCGAATAGGCGAATTCGCCGCTGGCGCCGTCGCCGGCTTTTGCGGCGGCGCTGAAGGTCATCGTTCCGGTCAAGCTGGGCGCAGTGACCGATGACGCGTTGATGCTCGCGAGCAGTCCGAACGCGGACCGGTACAGTTCGAAGATCGACGACGAGGCCGGAAGCTGGGGCAGGCTGGCGGGGCCGGAATAATCCTTCACCGTGATCCGCGGCGCCTTGTAGGTCAGTGAGGTGATCGTCGGGGTCGGTCCCGCCACGCCGATCTCGATATCGCTCAACTCGACATTGCCGGCGGAGACCCGTGCCGTGTCGGTTTGACCGAGGCCGGTCATCGTGAGACTGGCAATCTTGACGCTGACCGGGGATTGCGTCCCCGACTCGGTCGTGACGTCCGCGATCGTCAGGGTGCGGCTCTTGACGTCGAAGGCGATCTTGCCGTGGCTCGCCTTGGCGCCGGTGGCGCGGACCTGCTCGAACGCGGCCTCGACGTCGCGGGTGACCCGGCGCTGGGCATAGAAGTCGAAGCCGAAGTAGCCGCCGGCCGCGAGGACTGCGACGGCGATCAGGCCGAGCAGAATTTTCTTCATTCGGTCAACTCCGGATCATCAAGGGAAAAAAATTGCCAATCCCCGGCGGAATGGCTCGGGGAGGGGCAGGCGTCGATGAACGGCCGGCCCGGGCCTGTTGACGGGGACATTATCGGATGTTGCATCCAAGCGGCTGGACATGCTTCACATCCGGCTCGATTTGCCGGACAAATGACTTTCGCCTGGATTAGCACAGAAACAAGAAATTTGGGCCGGAAACGCGGGGAGCACGCATGTCGTCATCGTCTGAAGAACTCCACAACGCGGCGCTCGCCTACCATCGGCTGCCGCGGCCGGGCAAGCTCGAGATCCAGGCGATCAAGCCGCTTGCCAACCAGCGTGACCTGGCGCTGGCCTATTCGCCGGGCGTGGCCGCCGCCTGCACCGAGATCGCCAAGAACCCGGCCGAGGCGGCGACGCTGACCGCCCGGGCCAATCTGGTCGCCGTGGTCTCGAACGGCACCGCGGTGCTCGGTCTCGGCAATATCGGTCCGCTGGCCTCCAAGCCCGTCATGGAAGGCAAGGCGGTGCTGTTCAAGAAATTCGCCGGCATCGACGTGTTCGACATCGAGATCAAGGCCGACACGATCGAGCGCGTGGTCGAGACCGTCGCCGCGCTGGAGCCGACCTTCGGCGGCATCAACCTCGAGGACATCCGCGGAC
>NZ_JAQOSR010000022.1:0-64896 GCF_046718885.1 Bradyrhizobium sp. UFLA01-814
AGCGCTTCAACGACGCCGTGGGACGGCGCCGCGCCCCGGTCGAGCAGGTCTTCGCGCGCCTCAAGGGCGTCTATGGCTGGGCGCGCGCTCGCTATCTGGGCTTGGCACGCAATCAGACCCATCTGCATCTTCTCTGCCTCGCCATGAACCTCAAACGATGGGCAATGCTGCGTCCAACGGGTGTTGCGCTGTGACCGCCGCTCCGCAATGCCGTCAATCGGCCGCCCAAACGAAGCTGTCCACTCCCGCGCGCCCCCAGAAGCCACGCAAAAAAATGCCTGACACTGGCCTGCACCCGCGCACGCCCGATTGCGCAAAGCCCTCGCAAGCGGGAGAGGTGCAACGAGTCCGCGGATGTAGCGTCATACAACAAGGGAGGCTCGCGATGATCGACCATATCGGCTTTTCTGTCTCCGACTATCAACGCGCGAAGGCGTTCTACCAGACGGCGCTGGCGCCGCTCGGCTACGGCCTGATCATGGAGGTGCCCGCGGAGGTGACCGGACACGCGCCCGCCGCGGGCTTCGGCGCCGACGGCAAGCCGGACTTCTGGATCGGCGGCGAAGGCGCGATGAACAAGCCGGTGCATATCGCCATCACGGCCAAAGACCGCGCCACCGTCGATGCCTTTTACAAGGCTGCGATGGCGGCCGGCGGCCGCGACAACGGCGCGCCCGGCATTCGCGCGCATTATCACCCGAACTATTACGGCGCATTCGTGCTCGATCCGGACGGCCACAATATCGAGGCGGTCTGTCACACGCCCGGGTGAAACATCGGAACGCCGCGGCGCGCGATCCGTTGTCGCTGCGAACTTCGATGGAGCGATCAATGCGCGCGACGCGATCTGGCATCGGCAACCGCCGCGGGGTCTCGACATGATGCCGATCGAGCCCCCGGAGATTCCGCCGACGACGCCGGGCACCCCGAGCGAACCGCCGCCGGGAATTCCACCCGGCAATCCGCATCCCGAGATTCCGGAGCCGGTGCGCGAACCCGGCGAGCCGCCGCGACCGGACGAGTTACCCGGCAAGACACCTGACGAATCACCGGTGCGCGGGCCGCCAGGACCGTCCGGCCCACAGCCTGCGACAGATCGACTCGCCGGCCGGTGAGCCGCTCTTGCGCCTTGGTTCCACGTCGATTGCATATGTGTCGGTGCGTTTCTTCTGAACGCGCGGTGAACAATCGCACATGCAACCCGTTATAATGTCGAAATAAACTTCGCCGATGATTCGTGGCTCGCCACAATCCGGCCTAACGGCTGGCGGTTCATCGTCCTGCCGAATTGTTCGGTTCTCACTTTGCTTTCCTGCCCAGACTTTCCGCCGGGGACTCCTAGACAATGACAAAGCTTCGTCTCGTGCTGCTTGCCACGACTGCGCTGACGGTGATGCAGTTCGCCACCTCAGCGTCGCACGCCCAAACTTCGCCTCTGGTCGTCGCACAGGCGCAGCAGAAGGAAGAAACCGGACCTGACGGAAAGCCGAAAGCGCGGCCGGCGCCGGGCGCACCGGGTGCTCCCGCACGTCCGGCACCGCCGGCGGCCGCGCCGCATCCGCAGGCGCCACCTCCCGCTGCGGCACCGGCACATCCTGCTCCGCCGCCGGCCGCAGCGCCCGCGAAGCCGACCCCGCCTGCAGCACCTGCCCGGCCCGAGCCGCCCGCAGCTGCGCCGGCAAAGCCGACACCGCCTCCGGCAGCCGCGCCGCATCCGGCGCCGCCGCCGGCTCCCGCACGGCCCGAGCCGCCTGCCGCGCGCCCGACGACGCCTCCGCCGTCGGCTGCTCCCGCACGTCCCACACCGCCTCCGCCCGCGGCCGCACCCGCGAAGCCATCGCCGGCACCGGCACGGCCGGAGCCGCCCGCAGCGGCGCCTGCGAAGCCGACCCCGCCACCGCCGGCGGCCGCCCCCGCACATCCGACGCCGACTCCACCGCCGCCGGCCGCAGCACCGCAGCGACCGGGCACGCCGCCGCCTGGCGCAGGACCCGCGCACCCGACGCCAACGCCCGGCGCCGCGCCAGCAGCACGCCCCGGCACCCCGCCGGCGGCGGCAACGCCGACACCGACGCCCGCAACGCCGGGAGCTCCGACAACGGCGCCGGCCGAACGCCGCCCTGGTGATCGGCCGGGTGGCGAACGCGGTGAACGTCCTGGCGGCGCCAAGCAGCCGCCGGGCACGCCGCCCGCGGCGACGTCAACGCCCACGCCTTCGACAACGACAACGCCGCCGGCAGCAGGGGCACGACCGGGCACGCCGCCTGCCGCGACAGCTCCCGGTGCGACACCGACGCCGACACCTCCGGCAGCCGGCGCACAGCCCGCGCGTCCAGGTACCCCGTCTGCCGCGACGCCTCCGGCGCCCGGCGCGACGCCGACGCCACCGGCGCCGGGTCAGCAGGGACGTCCGGCGACACCGCCCGGAACACCGGCGGCCCCGGGCGCAGCGATGGGTGCGCCCGGCGCGACCCCGGCTCCGGGTCAGCCGGCAGCACGTCCGGGCGTCGCGCCCGGCGTATCGCCGGCCCAGGGAGCAGCCATGGGCGCGCCGGCACCGTCGGTCGTCCCCGGCTCGGCCGCCGCAACGCCGCCGCCCGGCCGCGCGCAATACGCCCCGCCGACGGTTGCGCCCGCCTTCCGCGCCGCGCCTGCCGTCGCAGCACCGCTGCCGCCGCCGCCGCGCCATGACAACATCAAGCCGCTCGCGATCGGCGCCGCGGTCGGTGCCGGCGTGGTTGCCGGCGCCATCATCGGCGGCAGCATCGCCGACCTGCACAGCCAGCGGCAGGAGGTCGTCGAGGGCGGCCGCACCATCTACACCGAGCCGGACCGCGTCATCATCCGCGATCCGGGCGGCCAGGCCTATGTCCGCGGCGACGACGTCTATCGTTTCCGCTATGGGGCGCGCGATATCCGCACCGAGACGATCGGCGGCGAGACGCGGACGGTCGTGGTTCGTCCTGACGGCAGCGAGATCATCACGGTGGTCGGCTCCGACGGCCAGATGTTGCGCCGGATCCGCAGGGATACTGGCGGACGCGAGGTCGTCATCATCGACAACAGCTATCGCGATCCGCGGGCGGTCGGCGGCTTCTATGTCGACGCGCCACCGCCGGTGGTCAACATTCCCTACGATCGCTACATCGTCGACGCTCAGGACGCGTCGCCCGACGTGATCTACGAGACCATGGAGGCACCGCCGGTGCAGCGGATCGAACGGCGCTACTCGCTCGACGAGATCCGCTACAGCCCCAATGTCCGCATGCAGATGCCGAGCATCGACGTCAACACGATCAATTTCGACTCCGGATCGTGGACCGTCCCGCCGGACCAGGCTGCGCGGCTGCAGGTGATCGCCGACGGTCTCAATCGGGCCATCCAGCGCAATCCGCGCGAGGTGTTCCTGATCGAGGGCCATACGGATGCGACCGGCAACGACACCGACAATCTGTCGCTGTCGGACCGCCGTGCGCAATCCGCCGCCGAGCTCTTGACGCAGCAGTTCGGCGTGCCGGCGGAGAACCTGACCTCGCAGGGTTACGGCTCGCAATATCTGAAGGAGCAGACCGACGGGCCGAGCCGCATCAACCGGCGCGTCACCGTCCGCCGCATCACCCCGCTGCTCAACGGCGGCACCGCCTCCGCCGCCCCGCCGCGCTGAGCCGGCGCGACATCACGCGACGAAATGGCCGGGAGCGATCCCGGCCATTTTTGTTTCTTCTCCTTCCCCCTGAAAGGGGGAAGGTCGGGATGGGGGTCAGCCACAGGCAACACTGTTTGCGGAGAGAGCAGATCCCCACCCGCTTTGCTCTGGCGAGCAAAGCGACCTCCCCTTTTCAAGGGGAGGTTGGAGAAGCGTCGCCCCGCAAGCGGGAGAGGTACAGCGGGCATGCTGATCGACCCAATCTCATCATTCGTTATTTCCCCGCGCCCAGTCCCAGCGCCTCGACCATCACGCGGAATACCTCGGTGTTGTCCATTGAGCCGTGGACGCGCTCGCTGCCCGGGCCGGTCGCGGTGAGGATGACGTCCTCGCCGGAATGCACGCTGGCGCCGATCATCGCCGGCAGATTGCCGAAGCGCAGCACGACGCCGGGGACATCCTTGTACTTGTCATTGGCCTTGAACGTGTCGGGCTGGTCGCCCTTCACCGTCGGCTCGTTCGGATCGTCGAGTTTCGGGCGGAACGTCTCGTAGTGATCCGGCAGGCTGGCGGAGAAGATCGCAAGCCGCCGGCTGACATCGACGCGTGATGGATAACCCTCGGCGTCCGGCGCCGGATAATTAGGAAAGCCGGCCTTCTCGTAGACGCCGACGCGCTCGCGCAGCGGCACGTTGGGTGTCGCCGCCATGTCGTCATTGATGGTACCGACCAGGCTGTTCGGATGGTTGTGGTCGGCCACGACCAGGATCAGCGTGTCGCCGCTGCGCGCTTTCGCCCAGTCCTTGGCGAGCCGCACCGCATTGTCGAGCATGATGGTGTCGTAGACCGCGCGCTCCATGTCGAGCAGATGGGCGTATTTGTCGATCAGGCCGGACTCGACCATCAGGAAGAAACCGGCCTCGTGTTTCGACAGCACCGTGAGCGCGGCCTGGACCTGCTCGGTCAGGTCCGGCTGCTCGGGGAATTTCCTGACGCCGCCGCCCCTCAGGAACTTGCGGTCGAGCGCGCCGTCCATGTTGCCGGCGGCGAACAGGCCGAGCAGTTGGCGGGCGTCGGGCTTCGCCGCCAGCGCGTTCAGCTCGCTTGCGGTGGTCGCGACCGGATAGCCGGCGTCGCGGAAGCGCGCCAGATAATCGATATCGTCCTTGCGTTTCGACCCGGACGTGGATTGCGGCAGGAAGTTCGCGGAGCCGCCGCCCATCAGCACGTCGGGCTTCGCGTCGAAATATTGCGCGACGATCGCGTCATAGGCGGCGCGGCGGCGGGTATGCGCAACCATCGCCGCCGGGGTCGCATCCTCGACCTCGGTGTTGGTGACGATGCCGACGGCGAGGCCCGCCCGGCGCTTGGCAAGGCTCGCGATGGTCTCGACCCTGGGATCGTCGAGCGGATCGGGCGTGCGGTCGGCGTAGACGCCGAGCGCATTGACCGCGGCCTTGTGGCCGGTGGCGTAAGCGCTCGCGGCATTCGCCGAATCGGTGATGATCGAGTCCGAGCCCGCGGTCGCGACCAGCGCCATATGCGGCACGTCGTCGATCGCGAGCTTGCCGCGGCTCTTGCCCTCCGCAATTCCCTTGGAAAGGATTCGCGCGGCGACGCGATGCGACGGCGACATCCCGTCGCCGATGAACAGGATCACGTTCCTGGCCTTGCGTGCCCCGGTGTCGTAGACGGTCCAGGTCACCTTCCGGCTCTGCGTGCCGTCGCTGACTTCGACGGCGACCTGCCCGGGCTTGGCGAGCGAGACATCGCGCAGCAACAGCGCCGACTGCTCCCGGCCGGCCTCGCGCGCGGTGAATGTGCCGCCCTGGCCGAATACCGCGGCATAATCCGCGCCGTTCAGCGTGACCTTGAGCTTGGCTTGATCGACCACCCCCGGAAGCTCGACCTTGAAGTCGAATTTGGCGCCGACGAGGATATCGGCGCGATCGATCGGATAGATCGTCTGGGCGAACGCCGGCGCTGCCGACAACGCCAGCGTGACGGCCATACCGGCAACTCGCTTGATCATGATCGATGCTCCGCCCTTGCGCATCATGCGCATCGGAGCGGAGGCTAGTTGCGGCGGATGACGGCGCAATGAGGCGCGCCGGGGCGTATTGCCGCAAGGCCGGCGTGATTTCAGCGCGCCATTTGCTGCGTATCGTAGAAGAAGCGCTCCTCGACCAGCTCCTCGCCCCGCCAGGTCTGCCAGGCGACCTCCTCCATGCAGCGAACCTTGCCGTCCTTGCCGGTGAATTCGAACCGCCAGCAGATCGCCGAATGATCGCCGTCGAGCAGGAGCGGCCCGAGCCGCGTGGTCTTGACGCCGGCGACCGCGGCCAGCACCGCCGCCTCGCGCGCTGCCAGTGCCTCGCGGCCGACCCGCCACTGGCCGTCATTCTCCTGGGTGCGGGCATCGTCTGAATAGAAGTTCCTGATCGCGCCGACATGGTCGTTGGATTCCACCGTGTCCGCGAAGGCTTGCAACGTCCTAAGCGAGGGCATGGGCACTCTCCAGTTACAGACTGATAGTCGGTATTTATCGACCAACAGTCGGTAAGTCAATTGGCTTGCGCCTGGAACTGGGATAGAGATGCGCCATGGCAACCCAGGCCGAGCGGCGCGAGAAAACCAGAGCCGCCATCGTCAAGGCGGCGCGGCGCATTTTTGGCGAGCGCGGCTTTGCCGCTGCGACGATGGACGACATCGCCGCTGGAGCGCGCGTCGCCAAGGGCGCGGTCTATCATCACTTCGCGACCAAGGAGGCGGTGTTCGAGGCCGTGTTCGAGCAGGTGTCAATCGACCTCGTCGCCGATCTCGACCGCATCTCGCGCGCCGAGAACGATCCGCTGGCGGCGATGGCGGCGGGCACGCAGGGCTATTTCGCGGCGTGCTCGAAAGGCCCGACCGGCCAGATCATCTTGCGCGATGGTCCGGCCGTGCTCGGCTGGGAACGCTGGCGCGAGATCGACGCGAAACATTTCGGCGGCAAGTTTCCACGCGCGCTGACAGCGGCGATGGACGCCGGCATGATCGCCAGGCAGCCGATCGAGCCGCTGGCGCGGCTGCTGCTCGGCGCGGTGACGGAAGCCGCGGTTGCGGTCTCCGCGGGGCCGGACATCGGCAAGACCGGCACCGATTACGCGCGCGCGTTCCGTTCGCTGCTGGATGCGCTCAGGGTGAGGTAGGCCGATATCCATCCCCGGGTCGTCCCTGCGAAAGCAGGGACCCATAACCACAGGGAGGAGTCGTGGAAACGCGCTGGAGCACCAGCGCGCTTCATAACCACGGCCGGTGGTTATGGGTCCCGGGTCGCGCTTCGCTTGCCCGGGACGACGAGGCGAGAGGGTGCCGCCTCAACCCTTGTCGTTCTCGAGCTGAAAGATCTGCGCCCCCTCGCCGCTCGAGATGAGGCCGGTCTTGTTGTAGAGGCCGAGCTTGGCGCGGGTGTCTGATATGTCGAGGTTGCGCATCGTCAGTTGGCCGATGCGGTCGGCCGGCGTGAAGGCGGCGTCCTCGACCTTCTCCATGCTGAGCCGTTCCGGCGCATAGGTCAGGTTCGGGCTCTCGGTGTTGAGGATCGAGTAGTCGTTGCCGCGACGCAGCTCGAGCGTCACCTCGCCGGTGACGGCGCGCGCCACCCAGCGCTGTGCGGTCTCGCGCAGCATCAAGGCCTGCGAATCGAACCAGCGGCCCTGATAGAGCAGGCGGCCGAGCCGCATGCCGCTGATGCGGTACTGCTCGATCGTATCCTCATTGTGGATGCCGGTGACGAGACGCTCATAGGCGATGTGCAGCAGCGCCATGCCCGGCGCCTCGTAGATGCCGCGGCTCTTGGCCTCGATGATCCGGTTCTCGATCTGGTCGCTCATGCCGAGGCCGTGGCGGCCGCCGATCGCATTGGCCTCGAGGAACAGCGCGACCGGATCGGCGAACGTCTTGCCGTTCAGCGCGACCGGCTGGCCTTCCTCGAAGCGCACCACGACCTTCTCAGCCTTGACGTCGCAATCGGCGCGCCAGAACGGCACGCCCATGATCGGGTTGACGATGGTGATGCCGCTCGCAAGGCTCTCGAGATCCTTGGCCTCATGCGTCGCGCCGAGCAGATTGCTGTCGGTCGAATAGGCCTTCTCCGCGCTCATCTTGTAGGCGAAGCCTTGCGCGGTCATGAACGCCGACATCTCGGCGCGGCCGCCGAGCTCGTCGATGAACTGCTGGTCGAGCCAGGGTTTGTAAATGCGCAGGCTCGGGTTGGTCAGCAGGCCATAGCGATAGAAGCGCTCGATGTCGTTGCCCTTGAAGGTCGAGCCGTCGCCCCAGATGTTGACGCCGTCCTCCTGCATCGCCGCGACCAGCATCGTGCCGGTCACCGCGCGGCCGAGCGGCGTGGTGTTGAAATAGGTGATGCCGCCGGTCGAGATGTGGAACGCGCCGGACTGGATCGCGGCGATGCCTTCATGGACCAGCTGGGTGCGGCAATCGACCAGGCGGGCCTTCTCGGCGCCAAAATCCATCGCCTTGCGCGGGATCGCGTCGTAGTCGGCCTCGTCGGGCTGGCCGAGATTGGCGATATAGGCGAAGACCTTGGCGCCCTTCAGCTTCATCCAGAGCAGCGCCGCTGACGTGTCGAGCCCGCCCGAGAACGCGATGCCGACTTTTTCGCCAGTGGGCAGGCTTTTCAGAATCGTACTCATGGGACGGTCCAATCGGTCGAAAATCGAAATCGATGATGTTTCAGGGGTGGCGATATCAAATTTCGGCAGGCGGGGCACGCCTTTAATCAGGCCCCAAATCAGGCCTCGGGCTGGCTGGACGCCGCCTTGCCGCCGCGGCGCCAGCGCTGCATCAGCCGGTAGCCGGGCATTGCGAGCCGCGTCAGCGCGGCATCGACCTGGGCGTCGGTCAGCCGGGTCGCTGCCCAGCGGTAGATCAGCGCGTAAAACAGCCAGACGGTGAAGAAGGACACCAGGCCCGCGATCGCCACATCGGTGAAAAAGTGGCCACCGAAGGCCATTCGCAGCCCGCTGGTGACGATGCCGAACACGGTGGCCCCGGCAAAGGCCAGCGGCCGCCACACGGGCGGCGTCAGCGCCGCCGGTGCATAGGTCCAGAACGCGGTGGCGCCCTCGCCGGAGAAGAACGAGCAGTTGCGCGGGCAGCCGCCGCGCGGGTCCCACCACGGCATGAATTGCAGGTCGCCGCCGAACTGCGTCACGAACACCGGCCGCGGCCGGCCCCAATAATTCTTGAAGGTGAAATTGGTGAGCACGCCGGCCGAGAGCAGCATCGTGGTGAGCAGGAACACCGCGGCGCGGCCGGACATCAGCATTGGCCGGTCCGGGCGGATGAATTTCCAGACGATGGTCACGATCGCCGGCAGCACCAGCGCCCAGGCGATCCACATCGCCGCATCGCGCGCAAACGACGCCACCGCGTCGAGCTTCAGCGGGAAGGTTTTCTGCGCCACATCGTAGAACAGCGCCGCCAGCTTCAGGTCGAGCTCGGGATAGATCCCGAACAGGATGCCGACGATGAGCGCCAGCGCCAGCGCGATGAAAAGTCCGGTCCGGTTCATGGCGCGCGGTTTAGCCGAGGCTGCGGGGCATGGGAAGCATCACGGCCGCGGCGATTGCGACGGCAAGGGCGGGGGCGGCGGCAAGGGACGCGGCGGCTCGCGCCAGGCGCCGGCGGTGCGGCCGGCGATCAGCCAGTAGACGAGGCCCGCGACGATGCCGGCGCCGGTCATGATCTCCATGTGCCGGCGCACGATGCCGTGGAATTGCATCATATCGGGATCGAACGGAACCAGGCCGAGATAGCAGGCCGCGCCGACGATGGCGCCGCCGACGGCGTAGGCCAGTACGCTGCGGATGAAGAACGCCTCGGTGATCAGCACCACGATCAGCGCCGGCAACAATGCGAAGCCTGATATGAAGATGAAACCGAAGCCGAGCACGACGTTGATAGCGCTCTGGTCGATCTGCCCGCCGAAATCGCTGATCTCGGGATACAGCACCGCGACGACCACGATGATCCCTGCCACGAAGCAGGCCATCAGGAAGCCGAACGCGACGACGAACAGGCGGCCGATCAAGGCCATTGGATTCTCATTTGAGTGGGCATGATCTGGTCCGAAAACCGGACTCCACTTTTCGGGATCATGCCCTAGTCCGTCATCGCCATCGCGCGCAGCGCCTGGCGCTCGCGGGCGGAGAGCTTTTCGGTCTCCGACTTGAGCTGGCCGCAGGCGGCGAGGATGTCGCGGCCGCGCGGCGTGCGCACCGGCGAGGAATAGCCGGCGTTGAAGATGTATTCGGAGAATTTCTCGATCTGCTCCCAGTCCGAGCATTCATAGGCGGTGCCCGGCCACGGATTGAACGGGATCAGGTTGATCTTCGCCGGAATGCCCTTCAGCAGCTTCACCAGGAGTTTTGCGTCATCGAGCGAATCGTTGACGCCCTTGAGCATCACATATTCGAAGGTGATGCGCCGGGCGTTGGAGGCGCCGGGGTAATCGCGGCAGGCCTGCAGCAGCTCCTTGATCGGATATTTGCGGTTCAACGGCACCAGCTCGTTGCGCAGCTCGTCGCGCACCGCATGCAGCGAGATCGCAAGCATCACGCCGATCTCGTCGCCGGTGCGCTGGATGTTCGGTACCACGCCCGAGGTCGACAGCGTGATGCGGCGGCGGGAAATGCCGATGCCCTCATTGTCGGCGACGATCAGCAGCGCATCGCGCACCGCGTCGAAATTGTAGAGCGGCTCGCCCATCCCCATCATCACGATGTTGGTGACGCGGCGCGTGCCGTCCTCGCGGTCGGCCCAGTCATTCAGCCGGTCGCGCGCCACCATCACCTGGCCGACGATCTCGCCGGCGGTGAGGTTGCGCACCAGCCGCTGCGTGCCGGTGTGGCAGAACGCGCAGTTCAGCGTGCAGCCGACCTGCGAGGAAACGCACAGCGTGCCGCGATCGGTCTCGGGGATGTAGACGCACTCGACCTCGTGCGGCCGCTCGACCTTGTCGCCGCTCGGCAGCCGCAGCAACCATTTGCGGGTGCCGTCATTGGAGATCTGCTCGGCGACCACTTCGGGACGGTCGACGGTAAAATGCTTCTCGAGCTCGGCGCGCATGTCCTTCGAGACGTTGGTCATCTCGGCAAAGCTCTTGGCGCCGCGGAAATACATCCAGTTCCAGAGCTGCTGGGTGCGCATCTTGCGCTGGCCGGCCTGCACCCCGATCTCGCCCAGGCGATCGGCGATCTCGGCGCGCGACAGCCCGATCAGCGACGGCTTGGCCGGCGGCACATAGGTCTCGAGCGGAACCTTCTCGACCAGCGCGCTGGCGCCGGAGACGGCATGGGTGGTCACGGTGTCGGTCATGAAACCTCAAATAGGCCTTCCAGCCGGTGCTGGAAAGCCACCAAATACCTCGATTTTAGGCCTTAAGTCGCTTCTCTAGCGCCGGCAGTCCTGCCCGAGCCGGTCGAGCGCCTGCGCGAGGCCCTTCAGCGAGAAGGTGTCTGTCGTCTCGGTGCCCTTGGCCGAGACGGCTTTTACCGTCAGATCGGCCGATTTACGCATGGATTCCACCATCCGCCCCTCCTCGGCCGCATTCTTGATCCAGAGGCCGTCGCCCTGCGTGTACATCGCATAGGTCCCGCCGCCGACCTGAAGCGTCGATTCGGAGCCCGGCTTCACGGTGTAGCCGATCATGATCGAGACTTCGTTGACGACCTGCTCCGCCGGACGGGTGGAGATGAAGGCATAGGCCGGATCGCGCGGCCGGTTCGGCGGGTTGGTCTTCGACGACGACGGCTTGGCGAGCGCAAAGCACACCTTCTTGCCGTTGGGCGACGCCGTGTACGCGCCCCAGGTCCCGAATTGGCCGATCAGCGTCGGCTCCGCGCCGCCGGCCGCAGCCGCGGCCGCCGAAGGCGCCGGCTTGGCTGCGTCCTTCGCCGTATCCTTCTTGGGCGCAGCCTGCACCGGCGCAAGGGCGATGAACCCGCACAGGATACAAGCAACCAGTGATGTCAGAATCTGCCGCACGGCCAACTGGTTCCCCCATCATTGTGACTGCAAGATGGCCCGGCGATTCCCCTCCGCCGGCTCGGATGGATAACCGGGAAACGCTTTTTTGGGAAGGCAGTTAGGCCGAAAGACGAACGCCGCTCACCGTCGCGCGCGTTTCGCGACGCGTTATCACTTGGCGCGCGCAGCGCGCTGCTTCTCCCACTGCGCATCGGTCCATTGCAGCAGGTCCTCGGCACCGGAACTGCGCAAGTGCGAGCCGCCATCCTGCACCACCATCTCGCCGTTGATGTAGCCGGCCTGATCCGAGATCAGGAAGGTCGCGAGATTGGCGAGCTCCGCATGCTCGCCGGCGCGGCCGAGCGGATTGCGATGCGCCCAGCTCTCGCCGCGCCCTTCGGGACGCAACTGTCCGGTCGCACCTGCGGTCGGAAACGCGCCGGGCGCGATCGCGACGGTGCGGATGCCCTTCGGGCCCCACTCCACCGCAAGGCTCTTGGTCATCGCCAGCACCGCGGTCTTGGCCATCGAGGACGGCACCGTGAACGCGCGGCCGGTGATGGTCGAGGTCGACAGGATCGAGAGCACCACACCCTTGTGCTTGCCGTCGATCCAGCGGCGGCCCGCGGCGAACGTGCAGTACATCGTGCCATGCAGCGTCGGCGCGAGGATCGCGTCCGCCGCGCGGAACGACAAATGTTCGCTCTGCGCAATAAAGGTTGCGGCAGCATTGTTGACGAGTACGTCGATCGGCGCGTCCTGCCAGACCTGATCCATCATCGCTTCGACCGCTGCGCCGTCGCGGATATCGCAGCGCGCGGTGGAAACCTTGGCGCCGAGCTCGCTGCGGAATTTTGCTGCGGTTTCCTCCAGCAGCCCCTCGCGCCGCCCGCAGATGATCAGTTCGGCGCCGAGTTCGGCGAAGCGGCGGCCCATCGCCGCGCCAAGGCCGGAGCCGCCGCCGGTGATCAGGATGCGCTTTTTCGCTAGCAGGCCTTTTTCAAACATAGTTTGATCCCTCCGCACTGTATTGTCGCTCCGCCGCAAATCCGGCATGAAGCTTGTAGTCCAAGATCTTGCAGCTCTTTCTGCGTCCGAAACTCAGGTGTGTCCATGAAAGCCATCCTCTGCTCGCAATACTGTCAACCCGACGATCTCGTGCTGGCTGACGTGCCCGATCCGGTGGCGGGTCCCGGCGAAGCCGTGATCGCGATCAAGGCGGCGGCGCTGAATTTCTTCGACATCCTGATGATCCAGGGCAAGTACCAGATCAAGCCGCCGTTCCCGTTCTCGCCGGCCGCCGAAGTTGCCGGCGTGATCGAAAGTGTCGGCGCAGGCGTCACTGACCTGAAGGTCGGCGATCGCGTCGTCGCTTCCTGCGGCCATAACGGCGCGCGCGACAAGATCGCGCTGCCGGCGAATTCGATCGTGAAGATTCCCGACAATCTCGATTACGACCGCGCCGCCGGCATCATCATCATCTACGGCACCGCGCTGCATGCGCTGGAAGATCGCGCAAGCCCGAAGCCGGGCGAGACGCTCGCGGTGTTAGGCGCCGCCGGTGGCACCGGCCTTGCTGCGTGCGAGCTCGGCAAACTGATGGGGTTGAAGGTGATTGCCTGCGCCTCGTCGGACGAGAAGCTGGCATTCGCCAAGCAACACGGCGCCGAGCTAACGCTGAACTATGCGAAGGAGGATCTCAAGGAGGGCCTGCGCAAGCTGACTGACGGCAAGGGCGCCGACATCGTGTTCGATCCGGTCGGCGGCGCCTACGCCGAAGCTGCGCTGCGTTCGACCGCGTGGGAAGGCCGCTTCCTGGTGATCGGCTTTGCCGCCGGCGACATTCCGAAGATCCCGCTCAACCTCGCGCTGCTGAAGGGCTGCGATATCCGCGGCGTGTTCTGGGGCGCCTGGGCGCGGCAGAACCCGGACAAGAACCGCAAGAACCTCGAGAAGCTCGTGCAGTGGACCGCGGAAGGCAAGATCTCCTCGCATGTCGACCGCACCTTCCCGCTGTCGCAGACCGCGGAGGCCCTGAAGGTGCTCGCCGGCCGCAAGGCGATGGGCAAGGTGATCCTGCACCCGGGAAGCTGAACCGAGATCGCGTAGCCCGGATGAAGCGCAGCGAAATCCGGGACCAGACTATCCGCGGTTAGAGCAGCCCCGGATTACGCTTCGCTGCATCCGGGCTACGGATGCTCCAACCTCCCCTTGAAAAGGGGAGGTCGCTTTGCTCGCAGAGCAAAGCGGGTGGGGATCTGCTCTCTCCACTTACAGCGGCGTCTGCGGCTGACCCCCATCCCGACCTTCCCCCTTTCAGGGGGAGGAGAACGCAGACCTCACTCCTCAGTCGGCACTCCACGCTTCAGCGCTGCGCGCGCAACGCGAGCAAACCTTGTGAACTTCCTCTGAATTGGCGCGCGCTGCCGCAATCAAACCCAAATTTCTCCCGATTCGCAGCGACCGAGGCCGCTTTTTGGGCCCAATCGCAAGGCGATTAAGGACCCGTAACGGGCGCTCAGGTACCCCAATAAGAATAACAACCAGACACCAGAGATGCCCGATTGTTGCGTCATAGTAACGGGGAAGCGTCATCATGGTGGGGAATTCAGGACACGTTCACGGCAACGATCCGCCGCGCGGCGCAGTCAACGCAGATATCAACGATCCCGGATTTGCGCATTATCGCTACCGACGATCGCATCGGGCAGGCATCGACTTCGGCGCGGACGAACCAGCTCCGCTCTTTCTCTCAAGCCAAATTGACGAGTACGACGCGGATTGGGAAAGGCGCACGACGATTCCGCGTTCGCGCCTTCGCATCGGCCTGCTGACAGCTTCGGCCGTCGCGGCTGTCGCGGCGGCGGTCTTCGCGCTGTTGTCCGCCGGCGTCACGCGCGACACGATCCTGAGCGCCAAGGCCTTATTGGTCGGCGTTTCGCCAGTCGGGGTCCGGGCGGACCTTGCTGAGGCTGTTCGCGCCGTGGCAACGCCAGCATCACCCGCCATCGCGAGCCAGCCGTCGCGCGCTGAGATCGCGGCCGCCTATCAGGAAGCGATTCAGAGCCAAATCGTCGCGGTCGAAGTACCCGCTGCTGCGCCGGTCGAGCCATTACCGGCGGCGCCACAGGCAAGACGCCTCGATCCGGATGCGGTCGCGGCGCTTCTGAAGCGCGCCAACAGCCTGCTTGCGATCGGCGACATCGTATCGGCGCGACTCCTGCTCGAGCGGGCCGCGGATGCGCAGGACGCGGACGCGGCGCTGTTGCTGGCGCGCACCTACGACCCCGACGTGCTGGGGACTTTGGACAAGCGGAGCATCACGCCCGATCCGGAGACCGCGCGCCTCTGGTATCGCAAGGCCGCCGAACTCGGCTCGCAGTCCGCGCAGCAGCGCCTCGCGCAAATGCAGAACTAAGCTCATCTCGAGGGACACATGCGACGCTTGTTTGGATTGGTACTATGCACAGGCATGATGATTTGCGGCCTGGCGGCACGGGCCGAGCAGACCGAATTCGACCCGGCCAAGGTCAGCGACAGCCTGAAGGCGATCTTTCAGTTCGGCTCCGTAAGCACCAAGCAGAGCCTCAACGCCAACACGGTCACGCTGATCTCGGGTACGATCGGCGGCACCTATGTTCAGTTCGGCGCCGATCTCGCCTCCGTGCTCGACGATGGCAATAAGTTGCGCATCCTGCCGATCATCGGCCGCGGCTCGGTGCAGAGCGTCGCCGACATACTGTTTCTGCAGGGTGTCGATCTCGGCATCGTTCGATCTGACACGCTCGACTATCTCGAGCGGAAGGGCATCGCGAAAGACATCAAGAAACAGTTCACATACGTGACCAAGCTCTATAACGAAGAGATGCACGTGATCGCGTCGAAATCGATCCGTAATCTCAGGGAGCTTGAAGGCAAGACCGTCAGCGTCGACCTTCCCAATGGCGGCACCTTCGTCACTGCACTGACCGTGTTCGAGCGGCTCGGAATGAAGCCGAAGGTCGTCTATATCGAGCAGCGCATCGCCTTGGAGAAACTGAAGGCCGGCGAAATCGACGCGGTGATCGTCTGCGGCGGCAAGCCTTACAAGTCCGTGAGCGGCTTCAAGGACGACCGGTTCCACCTGGTGCCGGTCAACTACGAGAAACCGTTGCAGGACGACTATCTGCCGGCGAGCCTGTCGGCCAAGGACTATCCCAACCTGATTTCGGGCGAGGAGCGCGTTGACACGATCGCCGTTCCTGCCGTGCTTGCGGCCTACAACTGGGCACCGAAGACGGAGCGCTACAACAAGCTGGCCAATTTCGTGGATGCGTTCTTCACAAAATTTCCGACGTTCCAGAATCCGCCGTTCCATCCGAAGTGGCGGGAGGTCTCGCTGTCGGCGCCACTGCCGGGCTGGCAACGCCTGCCGGTAGCCCAGCAATGGCTGGACCGCCACGGCGTCGAAGCTGCCAAGCGCACCCGTTTCGATGAATTCCTGAAGCAGAGCCCGGCGGCGACGCGCTTGCAGAGCGACGCCGACAAGGAGGTGCTGTTCAAGCAGTTCCGGGCGTGGGAAGCGGAAAACAACTCTCGTGCCCAACTGCGCGCCGGCGAGAAACGCTAGACTCCTCGGACCCGGATCGGGCGCAGCGAAACCCGCTCGATCGATCGGCGAGAAAGACCACGGATTACGCTACGCTTCATCCGGGCTACTTTCCGCGCCCTCCGGCACACCGCGCTTCAGCGCGGCGCGGGCGGCATCGCGATGCTCCGGCGTGATGTGGCTTGCCACAATGCGGAGCGCTGTTGCGAGCACTGCGGCGTCATCGGTGAAGCCGAGGATCGGCAGCATGTCGGGCACGAAATCGAACGGCAGGATGAAATAGGCGATCGCCCCGAGCAGCGCCGCCTGCACATGGCGCGGCGTCTGCCGGTCGAAGGCGCAGTAATAGGCGGCCAGCAGGTCCTCCGCGAAGGGCAGGCTCGCCACCACCTTCTTGAACTTGATCCAGAAACGGCGGCGCACGCTTTCGGGGTCCTGTGCCAGCCGATCGGCAGGCCCAAATCCCACGCCGTGTTCGCTCGATGTCATCGCAAGGTTCCTCGACGCCGCGCCAGTTCGGCGGCGGACGATGCGAATCTGGGGATATCGGCGGACCCGCGCAAGGTTGCGCGCGCCGGGCTCAACTGACCCCAAGCTGCCTTGCGATCGCGTTCATGGCCTTGGCGAGGTCGATGTCGCGCTTGGTCACCCCGCCGACATCGTGGGTCGACAGCACCACCTCGACCGTCTTGTAGACGTTTTTCCACTCGGGGTGATGGTCGCTCTTCTCGGCGACCAGGGCGGCGCGGGCCATGAACCCGAAGGCCTCGTTGAAGTCCTTGAACACGAAGGTCTTGGCGATCGCCTCGCGGCCGGACGTTTCCGACCAGCCGGCCAGTTCCCAAAGGGCGGCCTTCCTTGCCTCCGCTGACAGCCGTTCGACCATGGTAACCTCCCGTTTAACGCCGACTTTAGCCTAACAACCGGCCTCCGGGATGGGATCCACGCCCAAATTAAGGCCGAAATCGCGTCCTATCGCCGCTGGTAACCATGACGGAGTTGTAACATCTGTCCATTCAGTAATTTGCTACACATAGGGGATGTATGCGCGTTGGTAGTTTTGCGAGATTGAGCCCCGACGATTGTTTGCGAGATCGATGACAGACGGCTCCGCCAGCATGTCGCCCAAGCCGCTGCGTTCGGCAAAGCGGCGGCTGATGTTTGTTTTGATCGCGGGCGCGCTGGCCATCATCGGCACGCTGCTGGCCGGTTACTATTTCGCCGTGCGTCCGGTGACGCTGCGGATCGCGGTCGGTCCCGCCAACAGCGATGACCTCAAGGTCGTGCAGGCGCTGGCGCAGGCCTTCAACAACCAGCAGCAAACCCAGGTCAAGCTGAGGCCGGTGCAGACCGAGGGCGCCACCGCCAGCGCGCAGACGCTGGCCGACGGCAAGGCCGATCTCGCCATCATCCGCGGCGATCTCGAAGTGCCGAAGAATGCGCAGGCGGTCGCGACCCTGCGCAAGAATGTCGTGGTGATGTGGGTTCCGCCCGCCAAGGGCAAGGTCCGGAAATCCGCGCGGATCACCAAGATCGCGCAGCTTGCCGGCCGCAAGATCGGCGTCGTCGGCCGCACCCCGGCCAATGTCAATTTGCTGAAGCTGATCCTGACGCAATACGGCGTCGACCCGATGAAGGTCGAAATCGTGCAATTCCCGGCCAATGAGGCGGCGGAAGCGATCAAGAACCTGAAGGCCGACGCCTATCTCGCCGTCGGTCCGGCCAACAGCAAGATCACGATCGATGCGATCACGGCATCGGTCCGCGACGGTGGCGAGCCGAGTTTCCTTGCGATCGACGCCTCAGAGGCAATCGCGCAGAACCATCCGGCCTATGAGGCCGCGGAAATCCCCGCGGGCTCGCTCGGCTCCGCCGACCGGCCCGACGATGAGGTGAAGACGATCAGCTTCTCGCACCACATCGTTGCGCGGAAGGGCCTGTCGGACTCGACGGTCGCGGCATTCACTCGGCAATTGTTCGCGATCCGGCAGTCGCTCAAGACCGATTTCCCGCTCGCCGCCAAGATCGAGACGCCGGACACCGACAAGGATGCCACCATTCCGGTGCATCCGGGCGCCGCCGCGTTTGTCGACGGCGAGGAAAAAACCTTCCTCGACCGCTACAGCGACTACATCTGGTGGAGCCTGATGGCGTTCTCGGCGATGGGCTCGGCCGGTGCGTGGTTCGCCGGCTATCTCAAGCAGGACGAGCGCAACACCAACACCTCGCAGCGCGAACGCCTGCTGGCGATGCTCAAAGCCGCACGGCAAAGCGATTCAATCGAGGAACTCGACCAGATGCAGGCGGAGGCCGACGACATCCTGCGCCACACGCTGGACTGTTTCGAGCACGGCGCGATCGAGGAAGGCACGCTGACCGCGTTCAACATCGCGCTCGAGCAGCTTCATAACGCCGTCGCCGACCGCAAGGCCTTGTTGTTCAGCATGCCGCAAAATTTGCAACGGACTGCCACGCAGTTCAGGGCGGCGGGCACGGCGTAGAATCGCCGCTACTCTCTATCCGCCAAAGCCTGTGAGGGAGTCATCGGCGGCAGGGTTCCCTCCCCCCTTGCGGGGGAGGGTTAGGGAGAGGGGTGCCACACGACGTGCTCTCTCAGAATTGAGTTCGACAACAAGCGACCGAGTTGCGAAGGCACCGTTCTCCGCAAACATGCCGCCCGGAGCTTACCCCTCTCCCCTACCCTCCCCCGCAAGGGGGGAGGGAGCCCGACGTACGTGCTCACCTTACAAAGGTGCTGACCCCGACGCCTTGTGCCTCCCGCCGCTGTAATCTCTCCGTCATGGAATTTTTCTAGGTCTTGGCGCGCCTGCGGCGCATTGTCGCTGTGACCTGAGGAGGCTCCCCATGACGATCCGGTTCTCGCGAAATCTCACCCGCCGACGCTTTCTCTCCACGGCGGCTGCGGCCGGCGCCGGCGTGATCGCGATGCCCTATCTGTCGCGGGCCGCCGACCGCCCGGTGATCACCCATGGCGTGCAGTCCGGCGATGTCGGCGTCGACGGCGGCGTGGTGTGGGCGCGTGCGGACCGGCCGTCGCAGATGATGGTCGAGGTCGCGACCACCGAATCGTTCAAGGACGCCCATACGCTGCCGCCGATCACGGCGCTGCCCGAGAGCGACTTCACCGCCAAGATGCTGCTGGAGAACCTGCCCTCCGGCCAGGACATCTTTTACCGCGTCCGCTTCCGCGACCTTGCCCATATCGACGTCGTCGGCGAGCCGGTGGTCGGCCGCTTCCGCACCGGGCCGAGCGATCGCCGCGACGTCTCCTTCGTGTGGGGCGGCGATGTCGCCGGCCAGGGCTGGGGCATCAATCCCGACGACGGCGGCATGATCACCTTCGCCGCGATGAAGAAGCACGCTCCGGATTTCCTTCTGCACTCCGGCGACACGATCTACGCCGACGGCGTGATCCCTTCCGAGGTGAAGCTTCCCGATGGCAAGATCTGGAAGAACGTCACGATTCCCGAGAAGGCCAAGGTCGCCGAGACGCTCGACGAATACCGGGCCGCCCACAAGTATAACTTCCTCGACGACAACGTCCGCGCCTTCAATGCCGAGGTGCCGATCTTCGTGCAGTGGGACGATCACGAGGTGACCAACAACTGGTCGCTGTCGAAGCAACTGCCGGCGGCCTACAAGGAGCGCGACATCACCGTGCTCGCGGCGCGCGCGGCCAAGGCCTTCCACGAGATGTATCCGATGCGCGAGAGCATCGTCGAGCCGGGCCGCGTCTATCGCACGCTGAGCTACGGTCCGCATCTCGACGTCTTCATGCTCGACGAGCGCAGCTATCGCGGCCCCAACGGCCCGAACCTGCAGGAGCAGTACGGCCCCGACGCCTATTTCATCGGCCCGGACCAGATGGCCTGGCTGAAGCGCGCGCTGCTCAACTCGCGCGCCACCTGGAAGGTGATCGCCTCCGACATGCCGCTTTCGCTGATCGTCTATGACGATGCCGCCAACAAGAAGGGCTCGGAAGCCTTTGCGCAGGGCGACGGTCCGGCGCGCGGCCGCGAGCTCGAGATCGCCGATATCCTGCGCTTCATCAAGACCGCGGGTATCGTCAACACGGTGTGGCTGACCGCCGACGTGCATTACGCCGCAGCGCACTACTACAACCCGAACAAGGCCCAGTTCCAGGAGTTCGATCCGTTCTGGGAATTCGTCTCCGGCCCGCTGCATGCCGGCACGTTCGGTCCGAACGAGCTCGACAACACCTTCGGCCCCGAGGTGAAGTTCATCAAGGCGCCGGGCGAGGCCAACCAGAACCTGCCGCCGTCGGCCGGCATGCAGTTCTTCGGCCACGTCAAGATCGACGGCAAGAGCGGGCAGATGACGGTGAGCCTGCGCGACCGCGTCGACGCCGAGCTGTGGGCGATCACGCTCGATCCGAAGCCAGTCTAGCGCGCGACGCGATTGGGTTGAGATAACGCCGCGAACGAACTGCGCTCCCTCTCCCGCTTGCGGGCAGGGCTATCGCATTTCGTGGCGGTGCCCTCGTGGCCATCCTTCGAGACGCCCGCCTTCGGCGGGCTCCTCAGGATGAGGTCTTGTTTTGCGGCACAATAGTAGACCCTCATGGTGAGGAGCGCCGCTTGCGGCGCGTCTCGAACCACGAGGCCAAGCACTTGCGCGGTCGCCAAGGGGCATATGCGATAGCCCTGCGCTTGCGGGGAGGGCTGGGGTCTCTCCGCAACCGATCAGCCCGGTTTGCCCGCCTTGATCTCCTTGAACCTGGCAAGCGCCTGCTCGAACTTGGCGTCGAACAGCCACATCGCATCGAGGATCTCGCGGAAGGTCGCAGATGTTCTTGCCCGGTCGGCCCGGCCGAAAGCGAAGATGCTGTTGTTGCGCAAGTATCGCATGATCCTGGCATCGGAAATTCTGTAACCGACGAGGTTGCCCGACCTGAGTGCGGCCCTGGTCGGCGTCGGAATGATCTGGATCAGCTCAAACAGCTTCATTTGATCGATCGGATCCGGCAGGGTTTTCAGAATCGCGGGGATCTCCGGGAAAATATCCGCGTGTGCGTTCATCAGGGCGTCCCGCACGGCGGTCCAGTGATTGAACCTGTGATCAAGGTTGCCGGCCCGCGCCTCTTCTTTGTCGTCACGACCGCTCAGTGCAGGATCGAGGGCCGCGATTGATCCCTTGATCGCTGCCCACTTCCTTCGGCCGTTGCGGTCTTCGGACGGACCGGTCTGCAGGCTCCCTTTGTAGGTGTTCGACCGCGCATTCCCCGCATTTTGCTTGCCGCCGGTCTCGGCAAAGAAAAGGCCGAGGCTGATACGGCCCGCGGCCGCGGCGTCCTTGGCATCGAGACCCTTGGCTCGCGCGATCGCGGCCGCCAGATCGACCACGTCCGTGAATGGCGTATCGGATCGTTGCGCGCTGGCGGGCGGCGCCTCCATGATGTCAAAGAGCTTCCTGTACTCGTCGAACAGCGGCTCATTGTCGGCGTCAAAATACGCCGGGGGAATTCGGAATCTGCTGGGTCTTCCAACCCTGGACGGAAGCGCATCGGTGAGATCCTTGTATGCGCTCATCATTTCGACGCGGGCCAGGTAGAGGGCCTGGCCCGGCAGATTGGGCAGCGGCTGATTGGAATCGATCTGTGCGCGTCGCTGGCGCAGGATCGACTCGAAGCTCTTCAGGGCATTCTCGTACGCCTCACGTGCGGCCGATTGCTGGCTCGTGAGCGCGAGGGGCGTCGCAATGGTTGGGGACGCGGAACCACCGATGACGGCCGAGGCCAGCGACAGGACCACCCCAAGCAGCCCGAGGGATCGCGCTGCTGCCGGCGCAACGGCAGATGTCCTGATCGCCATCACGGCTTCCCGATGCCTGTGCGTCGCCGAATCCAACAACTTGGATCGTAGACGACGAACGCCCCGGCGGCGAGGCCGAAGCCTGGCAATCCGTCAGTGGCCGTTTCTCAGCGCCGCCTCCAGCGCCTCGCTCGAGCACGGCTTGGTCAGCCGCGGCTTGTCGGCGAGCGATGCTGGCAGCTTGATGTCCGCGCCATAGCCCGTGACGAACGCGTAAGGCACCTTCAGCGCATCCAGCCGCTCGGCGATCGCGAACGTCATCTCGCCCCTGACGAGGCCGACGTCGAGCAGCGCGAAATCCGGCGCGCGCTCGGCGATCAGCTCGAGCGCACGGGCGACGTTCGCCGCGGTGCGCACCGTGCGGGCGCCGAAGCCGAGGATGGTGTCCTCGAAATAGAGCGAGATGATCGGATCGTCCTCGACCACGAGGACGTCACCGGGCATGCCGGCATTGGGGGTGAGGTCCATGGCGTGCCAGTTTCCGTTTGCTAGAGCTTGTTGTCTTGACGCGTTTTCTTCACGCGAACCGGTATCCAATTCGCTCGAAAACGCTCCAAAGCATGGATGAAAGACCGGATCAGTCCGGCCGGATGGCCCGCGACCGGCGCCTGAAAGCACGCCGGCTGTTCCCGAGATGAAACCACCACATCGCGAGCGGCGCCGTCTGTTCACTAGTGAACATAAATCCGGGAACCTTTCGATTATTGTCGGCGTTGGATTTTCAGGAATTTCCCATGATCGCGAAACGGACCGAGTTGGCCGGGACGAGTGATCGGCCATTCAACAATCTTTTGCGCCGGCTGAACGACGCCGATTACCAGTTGATCGCACCGCATCTGGGGTTGGTCGACGCGCAGGCCAACGACCTGCTCTACAGCCCCGGCGATGATGTTCAGACCGTGCATTTCCCGTGCGGGCCGAGCCTCGTCTCCTACATGGTGCCCAATGAGGACGGCCGCGATATCGAGACCATCCTGGTCGGTCGCGAGGGCGCGGTCGGCGGCATCGTCAGCCAGGGCTTCCTGCCGGCCTATACCCGCATCGCCGTCAAGTTCGGCGGCCCGTTCGCGCGGCTGCCGATCAGCAAGCTCAACGGCGCCAAGCTGAAGTCGATCTCGGTGCGCAACATCTTCGCGCGCTATGCCGATTGCATGCTGGCGCAGATCTTCCAGTCGACCGCCTGCAATGCCATCCACTCGATCGAGCAGCGCGCGGCGAAATGGATCATCTCGGCGATGGAGCGTACCAATGGCAACGGCATGGTGCCGCTGACCCATGAACAGCTCTCGACCCTGCTCGGCGTCGGCCGCAGCTACACCAGCCGCGTGATCCAGAACTTCAAGGCGGAAGGTGTGCTGGAGACGCGCCGCGGCGCGATCGTGATCCGCGACACGGACAAGCTGCGGCAGCGCTCCTGCCTGTGCAACGACGCGGTCAAGGATCATTTCGAGGAGGTACTGCGCGGGGTCTATCCGAGCGAGGACAACCCGGCGAACTAGGGTGTGTACGCATCATTCGTCGCATCCGCCATGCTTCCGGAACCCGACGCTAAACCCGACATCGCCGTAGGGGTTCGTCCTATCGCCCCAACCCGCGCGCTTAATGAGCGCTTAACGCTTTTGCGCAACAGATAGGATCACCAGCGCGGAATTAGTCCTTGTTATGAGTGCGAGCCGAGCTCCCGAGGAGGGGAATCGGATGGGACTGCTTGTTGTCGGAGCGCTGGCAGGAATCCTGGTCGGCTTTGGCTGGTTTGCGCCTTCCCGAGGGTATTTCCTTGGGTGTGGGTCAAGACCCTGTTTCGACAAGGTTGCAGTCGCCCCGCCCACAGAACCCATGCCGGCGGCGTTAGCGCCAGCTCCTGCGACCGTCAAATCGAAGTCTGCAACCCCGGCAAAATCCGGCAGGAGACCATCATCGAAGAAACACCGACCGGCCGACCTCGCCAAGGCGGCGTCCCCGCGGACGCGGAACAACGTCCCGACACCCGAACGCGCCGCGGACATGGCAGATCCTGTCCTCACCAAAGCGAAGGTCACGATTGCAGCGCAGATAGAGGATCCGGGATCGGCCGAATTCAGCGACATGAAGCGCGCCATGCGAAAGAACACGTTCGGGCGCGCCGTGGATACGATTTGCGGGCGCGTGAAGGGAAGAAGTGCGTCGGGCGGAGAGACTGGAGGGAGGCCGTTTCTGTATCTTGTGAAGGAGAATGAAGCGTATGTCGTCGACGGCAAATCGGGGTCGGCGGCGTCAACGGCGTATCGAAATATCTGCAAATAGGGGATGCGTCGACCGCGCCACGGCGCGCGTCCAAATGATTTGATCGGAAAGAATTTCCACCGAAGCGCCAGGCTATCCCGCAATGGATGCGATCCTGATGTCGGCGCTGCGCGTGATGATGCATTCAGGATGAATGCCGCAACGGTAAATGCGCAATACGCATCGATGGGACTGTCGCAGAAATTCTTTTCATTCCGAGGAAATCATGGACGACATAACGGACTCCTCAAAACGGCTCAATGGAGCGCTTCACGTACCGGTTCTGGTGATCATCGAGCAGCACCTGTTGCCCCGCACATGTATTCTCAACGTCCTCAGGCGGGAATTGGCCGACTTCGAGATCCTCGACATGGCAACGGTCCAAGGCCTGGACTGCATGTCGGCCCGCGACGTTCGTCTGGTGCTGCTGAGCATCGCGGACAAGCCCATCGGCGATCCCTCGGTCGAGGACGATCTCGCCTTCGTGGCCGAGCACTGTCCCAATGCCGCCGTCGCAATCCTGTCAAACCATGACGACGAGCCGACCGCACAAGCCGCGATGCAGCGGGGTGTTCGCGGCTTTCTTCCCACCTCGCTACCAATCGAGGTCGTCATCGCCGGCCTGCGCCTGGTTCTTGTCGGCGGCGTCTACAGGCCGTTGCCGGTCGCCGAAATGAACAGGATGCCGGGTTTCGATCCGCCGGACGCGCGCGGGCTCGCGTCCGCATATCTGATGAACGAGGCAGCCAGGGCGGCCATCGACAGGAGCGGTCTCACGCCTCGAGAGCAGCACGTTCTGGCGGAATTGGAACTCGGCCTGCCCAACAAGCTGATCGCAGCCAAATTGAAGCTCTCGGAAAGCACCGTCAAAATGCACATTCAGCATATCATGAGGAAATGTGCCGCTCATAATCGCACGGAAGCGGTCCTCCGCTGGCGCGGCCGGTCGCTCCCCCAGAATCGCGATCACGACCCCGGTACAGCCCCAATGCCGGAGACCTAGTCACCCTGAGCGGGATCAATCCTCTCTGAATGCACCGCGGAAGCTGTCGAGCAGGGGCCTGAGCGCGTAAAGTGCGACGGTACCGCGCCCCGTGGTGATGAACACTTGAACCGGCATACCGGGGACGATCTGGAAGTCGTTTGCGGCGATCTGCGCGTCGTCGATCCGGATCTTGGTCGCGTAGTATGGCTGGTCGGTACGCTTGTCGAGTAGCCGGTCTGCCGATACGTGCACGACGATTCCCTTCAGGCGCGGTACGCGACGCTGATTGTACGGCACGAGATGCACCTCGGCATTGAGGCCGGGATGAACCACATCAATGTCCTCGGGCCTCAGGCGGGCGGTCACGATGAGGCGGTCTTGCCGCGGCACCAGCTCCATGAGCGGAGCACCCGCCCCGATGACGCCGCCCGTCGTATGGATCCGCAAGTCGGTTATCACGCCGTCCTCAGGCGCCTTCACCTCCGTTCGCGATAGCTGATCCCTGGCCGCAAGCAACCGCTCGCGGAGCTGGAATATCTGGTTCTGTGCTTCACGAAGCGACTGTGCGATCTCGTTCTGCCTGTCGCTCTCGAGCTTGAACAATGTGGCCTGCTGCTCGCTGATGACCTGCCCGGCGCGAGAAATCTGCGCGGTGATCTCGCCGCGGCGACCCTCAACGTCGGCCAGTTCACGTTGCAGGTTCAGAAGCCGCGGCCGCCGTTCGAGTCCCTTGTTCACGAGCGTCGTGACCATATCCAGCTCTTCCCTGACGATGTCGACCCGCTGCCCGGTAGCGCTCTGCTGAGCCTTGAGACCTTCGATCTCCCTCTCGACTTGAAGCCTCCGTTCGCGAATGACCGCAAGCTGCGACTCATGAACCTGCCGGCGCGCCTGAAAAATGAACTGCTGCGCCGATACCGCGGCGGCGGCCACCCCATTTCGCTTGCTGTCCTGTTCCAGCGTGCTCGGGATTGCGATGCTCTCAAAGTTCTGCTGCTCGGCCTGAAGCCGCGCGGCACGAGCAATTGCATCCCACAACTGGCCTTGAAGGCTTTGCACCTCCGAGCCGGGCCGGGTGTCGTCCAGCGCGATCAGCGTCTGTCCGCTTCGCACGATATCGCCGTCCGAAACCAGGATCTTCCTGACGATCCCGCCTTCCAGGTGCTGAATCGTCTTGCGGCTCGATTCTGATTCCACGACGCCGGAAGCGATCGCCGCGCTCTCGAGAGGCGCGAGGCACGCCCATGTGCCAAGCCCCAGCATGAAGCAGAGCACCAGCAGGTTGCCCGCCAGGGTGATACCGCGAAGCCGTCCACGCGGAGAGATGGGTGTCGGGGTCGCACACCATGGATATTCGAGAGGCTCGAAATCGTCGATCGCAGTAACCACGACCCCGGATCGTCCGGCAAGCGCGGGACTTGCCGGCGTTCGCACGAGCTGGTCCCAGATCGCGGGTAGCCGCGATATCGTGGGAAGCTTCCAGATGGTGAGAGGATTCCGGATCATGGCGCAATCCGCGAGGTAACTTGGGGTCGGTTCAGGTGCCGCTCAAAGATTTCCTCGCTGTCGCCGAAAGCGACGACCGCCCCCTCCTCCATAATGGCAATCTTGTCTGTGGCTGCGAGCAGACCCATACGATGAGTGACGACGACCAGGATGACACCGGCGAGCTTCATGCGCTCGATCGCGTCCAGCAGCATTCGCTCGCCCCCGTAATCGAGACTGGCATTCGGTTCGTCGAGAACGATCAGGCGGGGACCGCCGAAAAAGGCCCGGGCAAGACCGAGGCGCTGCCGATATCCGCGCGAGAAGGATTTTTCACGGTGAATCACCGTGTCGTACCCGTGCGGCAGGCGCATGATCGCTTCATGAATTCCGGCCAGCTTGGCCGCTTCCACGACCTTCCGCCGATCGGCATCATCAAGCCGCGCGATGATATCGCTTATCGTATCGCCGAGCAGGTCGATGTCCTGGGGGAGATAACCGAGACGGTGGCCGCTTAGGCCCTCGCGAAGCAGCGAGACGTCGGTATTGTCGAGCAGGACACAGCCATGAGTTGGCGTCGACAGCCCGGCAATCACCTGGCCAAGCAGCGACTTGCCCGACCCGGACGCACCGATAATGCCAAGGCATTCTCCGCTCGCGAGCGTGAACGAGACACCGTTCAGCAGAACGTGGTTGGTCCCCGATAGCCTCACGCCGACGTTGTCGACAACGAGACCGCTCGACGCTTGCCGCTGCGAAACTTCTGGATCCTTCTGTCCGGCGGCGGGGGACGCGGCGAGAACCGCGCCGAGCCGCTGACAGGCACTCACGGCCGTCCTGAGTGACTTCCAGCCTGCGATCGCACTTTCGACCGGCGCGAGCGCGCGGCTGAACATCAGTGTCGAAGCAAAAATGATCGCCGGACTCTTTCCGTGATCGAGGACAAGCCACGCGGCAGCCCCCATTATCAACACCTGCGACAGCGCGCGGACCGGCTTGGTGACCAGCATCACGATCTCGCTTCGCCGGACTGCCACATCGTGCTCTCTGCGTGCCTCCTGCGCGTCATGGTAGATCGTGCGCGCAGCGCTTTCGAACATTCCCATGGCGCGGATCATGTGGATGTTGCCTGCGGCGGACTGGAGGCGGCCGTAGCTTCTGGACAGCGCGGCGCCGGATCTGAGCAGAACGTCCTCGGTAACCAGATCTCCGGCGACCGTGAGAGCGAAGAGGAAAGCCACACAGCAGGCGCCTACCACGCCAAGCAGGGGATGGATGAGAAAGAGGACCAGGAGAAATAGGGGCGCCCAGAGTGCGTCGAACAGCATCGGACATGCGCCGGAATCGATGAACTGGCGCAGCACGGTGAGATCCCGATATGCGTCCGACGCCCGCGTCCAATCGCTGCGAAACGCGGATTCGAGGCTGGCCGAAAGCACGCAAGGACGGAGCCGATCGTCGAGCCAGGCGCCAAGGCGACCCAGGACAGCGCGCCGCAAGGCATCGAACACGCCGCCGACCACGACCGTGATCGCGACAATGAGCGTGAGCAGGAGCAGCGTGTCGCCACTCCGGCTCGACAACACCCTGTCGTAGATCTGAAGAAGGTAGATGGAGGGCGCAAATAAAAGCAGGTTGTAGCTGCAGCTATACGCGAATACGAGACCAAGCGGTCCCGCACAGGACCAAAGGGCCGCGTGCAGTGGCGTCGGGATCTGCGGCAGAACAGGCAACCGAATGGGCGGCATCAGCATGATCGTCACCGCCTGAAATCGAAGTCCGGCGCACTTGCCCGACGGCCAACGCGATCTGCCAAAAAGGGCATCGGCAGGGCATCGGCTTGAACTGCGGGACCGGCAGCAAATGGCGGCCGGTCCCGCCACGGTCGGACGAGCCGATGGTCAGAATGTATCGAGGTGGAAGCTCACTTCTCCACCCAGCGCGGCGTTGCCGTCTCCGCCATTGCCGCCGATGCCAGCCAGGACCTCCTGGTGCTGGTCCACCGCGAGCTTGTTGATCTGAGTGGCATCCGTATTGGCATATACCTTGGAGGTATCGTGGCCGCTGTAGGATTTCTGGCTTCCGTTCGACTCGGCGCTTCCGCCATGGGCCTTCGCAAACACCGAGGCCGTCGCGTTTGCGCCGCCGGCGTCCCAATCTGCCGTCTGAGTGACGTGGTCGCCGGTGTTCACATGCACATCGGCACCTTCTGCCTTGTTGGTTGGATCGAAGTTGAGGGTCGGCTTGCTGATGATGGCTCCCTTGAAGGTACCGTCGCCGCCATTTCCGACACTTTGACCACCGGTGTTGATCGATTTGAATTCGATCGAATCCGAGATGCTGATCGCCTTGGGCAACATTTGAGCCTCCGTCCTTGTGTTGGCTGTCGTGCATCATCCATCCCGATCAGGCGGACGCGCACGGGCGAGTCTGATCCGGCGATACGCGCTGCCGATAGATGTCAAATCGGACACCATCCGGGTTGGTCGACCTACGTACGAAAGTATGACATTCGTCGCGCAACATCGGAGCTCGAAGCATCGGGGAGGCCGCCTCTGCGCGAGATTTGCATGCGCAGAGAGTCCGCGACCTTGCGACCGGCCTGCGCGAGCGGGTGCGATGTTTCGCTATGCCAACAGGTGAAGATCCGACAGAAGATGGGCGGAAAGATCGCCACCCAGCGCGAGATTGCCGTAGCCGCCGTCCCCACCAAGTCCGGCAATCTGGACCGCACTCTGGTCGATGTGCACGTTGTTGACCTGATCGGCCACGGCCGTCGAATGGGGCCCCGCGATTGCGATATTGATGGGTGCATAGATCGCGACGCTGACATCGATCAGGCTGCCGGCAAAATAGCCGTTGCCGCCGTTGCCTGCGCCGTTCGAGCCGGTCGCAATCGTGTCGGAGCCGCCCCACAAGCCGTGGGAAAGTAGGCTTGCATGGCCGCCCGTCGCGGCGTTGCCATTGCCACCGTGCCCGCCCATGGCGGCGATCTGAACTACGGATTGATCCACGTCGGCGTCATTCGTCTGGACTGAATGAACGTTAGAGCCATAGCCTGCGACTGCGATGTTGATCGGGTCGTACACTACGATCGAGGAATGCACGAGACTCCCGTAGAACGCGCCGTCGCCGCCGTTGCCGGCCTGACTCCCGCCCGTTTGAACGTCCCAGACGCTCCCTCCGTTGCTTGATCCCCAGCTGGGGTCGAGCGTGATGATGCTGCCGCCGACGGCCACATTGCCATTTCCGCCGCTGCCGCCGACGCCCGCGACCTGCGTAGCCGATTGATCGATGTCGACTGTGTTCGATTGACTTGCATAGGCCGTGCCGCCTGAGCTCGCCACCGCAATATTGATCGGATGATAGATCACCACGGGAGCGTCCACCAACGCACCCGAGAAATAGCCGCTGCCGCCATTTCCGGCGCCGTTGTCGCCGCTCCCGATCACGCCGGGGCCCAATGAAGCACTCAAGGAAGCACTGATGCTGCCTCCCGATGCAAGGTTGTCATTCCCACCATGTCCGCCGACGCCGGCCATCTGAAAGGCGGATTGATCGACATTCAAATCGTTGGACTGGTTGGCGACGGCGACCGAGCCGTATCCCAAATTTACCGAAATGTTGATCGGTTCATAGATCAACAAGGATGCGTGAATGATACCTCCGTAAAAGTAACCGTCTCCGCCGTTCCCGGCGGTGTTCGCCCCGCTCTCGATTGAAGCGATGCCCGTCGGGGAATGGGATGCGCCGGCAGCAGGCTTCGTTGCCGAAGCATCCAGGCTCGCCGCAGTGTGGTCGCCGACGTGGCCGCCGGTGCCGCCTCCCGACACGGTGGGATGGTCGGATTGGCCTGGGCCAGAGTCATAAGGCGGAGAATTCGCGGTCGAGGTATGCGCATCGAGCCCTGCAAACGGACCGCTCGGTGCCGGACCCGGCTCGTCGTCACCATCGTGCCCATCGTGGCGATGAGAGGCGTGATGCAGCCGGATCCCATCCGACATCCGCGAAAAATCCATCGTAGCCTTCCTCATCGCAATCGCTCCGCGCAATCGGGACGGGTTCTGCACTCCGGACAGAATGTCATCCTGGGAAGGTCGAAAGCCCAGCCGTCAGTTCGGATATAGCGCTTCGGATGGTCGCCGTAACATCGGCTATATCCGTTCGGGCGCGGTTACAGCCTCTGTAGTTTTGTGCGGGGCCGGCGTGGTCCATCAGCCCGCCGCTCCCAGGCGGGCGGGTTGATAACCTCGCCCCGCCATTGCAATCGGGAAGCCGCTATCGCGGACCGCGAAAATCACGCTACACTCGCCTCATGAGCGGGGCTGAACTTCACGCCGTTTTCGACGTTGCAGCATGGTGCGCCGCCGCGCTCGCGATGTGGTGGCTGTCGCGCCGGCGCGGGCTGCAATTCCCCCGGCAATCCTTCGAGCTGCCCTACATCGCCGCGCTGCTGTTCGGCGCTGGGATCGGCGCCTACATTTTCGGCACGCTGAACCTGTGGTTCTCGGGCATGGCGGGCGTCGCCCGCTCGGTCGAGGGCGCGCTGGCCGGCGGCATCGCCGCGATCGAGCTCTACAAATGGCGACACGGGATTTCGCTGCGCACCGGCGCGCGGTTCGCGCTGCCGCTTGCGATCGGCGTCGCGGTCGGCCGTCTCGGCTGCTATTTCGCGGGGCTCGAGGATTTCACCTATGGCACGCCGACCACGCTCCCCTGGGGCCATGATTTCGGCGACGGCGTGCTGCGTCATCCGGTGCAGCTCTACGAGAGCCTGGCGATGGCGGCGTTCGCGGCATTCTATGTCTGGGCCGTGTTGAACCGAAATGCCGCCGTCATCACCAACGGATTCTACCTCGTGCTGCTCTACTACGGGCTGCAGCGCTTCCTGTGGGAGTTCATCAAGCCCTATAGCACGCTGATCGGACCATTCTCGCTTTTTCACCTGCTGTCGCTGTTTGTCATGATTTACGCCGCCGTCATGCTGGCGACGGCGCCGAATGTGAGCTTGAAGCATGAACGCGCCGCTGCGTAAGGCACGCCCTTACATCTTCTGGGGCCAGACCCAGTCGCTTTGCGAAACCTGCCTGGCCCTGGTGCCGACCAAGATCCAGATATCAGGCAACGAGGTCTGGTACGAGAAGCGCTGCAAGCAGCATGGCGTGCAGTCGACGCTGGTCTCGACGGATGCGGCGTATTGGCGGCTGTGCAAGGATTTCATCAAGCCCGGCGACCGGCCGCTCGCGTTCCAGCGCCACACCGAATTCGGCTGCCCCTATGATTGCGGGCTGTGCCCGGACCACGAGCAGCACTCCTGCCTGGCGCTGATCGAGATCACCGAGCATTGCAATTTGACCTGCCCGGTGTGCTTTGCGGATTCCTCGCCGGCGCGCACCAGCTTCACGCCGCTGGCGAAAATCGAGAAGATGCTGGACGCGCTGGTCGCGAGCGAGGGCGAGCCCGATCTGGTGCAGATCTCCGGCGGCGAGCCGACGCTGCATCCGGATTTCTTCGCCATTCTGGATGCGGTGCGCGCCCGCCCGATCCGCCATGTCATGATCAACACCAACGGCCTCAGGATCGCGCGCGAGCCCGACTTCGTGGCGAAGCTCGCCGAGAACAAGCGCGGGCTGGAGGTCTATCTGCAGTTCGATTCGCTGAAGCGCGAGGCGCTGGTCAATCTGCGCGGCGCGGATTTGCGCAAGATCCGCCAACAGGCCCTTGAGAATCTCGAGCGCCACGGCGTCTCAACCACGCTGGTCGCGACCATCAAGCGCGGCGTCAACGACGGCGAGATCGGCGACATCGTCCGCCACGCGCTGACCTGGACATGCGTCCGCGGCGTCACGCTGCAGCCGGTGCAGGACGCCGGCCGCAACGAGCACTTCAACAAGGACACCGACCGCATCATGCTGTCGGAGATCCGCCGGCGCGTGATCGAGACCGGGGTGTTCGGCGCGAACGACATGATCCCTTTGCCGTGCAATCCCGAGAGCATCTCGATCGGATATGGCCTGCGCAACGGCGACAAGGTGCTGCCATTGACCTCGCTGATCCCGCAGGAGCAGCTCATCGCGGTGATGCCCAACACCATCAGCCCGGAGAAATATCCGGTGTTGCGGGAGAAGTTTGTCGACCTGTTCTCGCTGTCGTCGGGGCCGCTGAACACCTCGGAGCGGGTCTGCGAATTGCTGTGCTGCCTGCCGAGCTTCGAGGTGCCGGAGGGCCTGACCTACGAGAACGTGTTCCGCGTCACCATCGTGCAGTTTCTCGACCGCTTCAATTTCTGCGTCGGCAACGTCAAGCGAAGCTGCATCCACTTCGTCACCGAGAGCGGCGCGATCATTCCGTTCGACACCTACAATCTGTTCTACCGTGACGGAAAGATCGACGGCATCCGCGCCGCGATGGCCGGCCAGACTTACCGCGAGACGCGGCAAAGCGAGGAGGTGCCGCGATGAGCGAGACCAATCCACCGCCCATCCCGCCTGCACCACCGGAGCCACCCTACCAATACATCCCGCCGCCACCGTCGCCACGCAGCGGCTGCGCCACCGCGTTCATGGTGCTGTTCGGGCTGGTCCTGCTGCTGCCCGGGCTCTGCGCCCTCCTGTTCGGGTTCGGCGTCCTGAGCGAGTCGAAAACCGATCCCTCCATTCTCTTCCTGATCCTGCTCGGGCTCGCGGTCTGCTTCGCCGGCGTGATGCTGATCCGCGCCGCGATCAAGGGACGGAGCTGACGGACCATTCGACGACGCATGTCCGACACCGACGAGCCGCCCCCGGAACGACCATCGACGCCGCCTTCGGCGGCGGAAGGCTGCCTGTCGATGCTGATGCTGCTGGTCGGCATCGTGTTGTTGCTTCCCGCCTTATGCGTCGTGATGGCTGGCCTCAAATCCGGCATGTCGCTCCGAGCGGCCGACTTCCCTATCCTGCTCGTCATTCTCGCGATCGCCCTCATTGGTGGCTGGCTGATCTGGTTGGCGACGCGTCCGCGGACTCGCTAGATCGGTAAATCTCATGAGCAATATCGAGCAGACCCCGCCGATCAGACCACCGGAACGCGGGCAGCGCAGCGGTTGCGCCACCGCCCTCATGCTGGTCGTGGGGGTGATCCTGCTGATCCCGGGGGTCCTGTGCGCCATTCTCAACGCCAAGATGGGCGCCGGGGCCGGTGGCGACCCCATCACCATGTTCGTGATGATGGCGGCGCTGGGCGGGCTTGGCCTGATCGTGTTCGCGATTACCCGGAAGTAAGCCCTGAAAGCCCTCAAAGCCCGCCTTTGGAGCGAAAATCAGCCCTCCAAACAGCCAATAAATCATTGTTTTTTGGCGTTTTCTGACTATATTGCGCCGCAACGCGCAAGGTGCCCGGTCCTCTGACCGGGCTTCCTTTTTGGGGTGATGCGTCCCCGTCAAATTTCTTGGGTATGAGCGTGATCCGGGCCCGAATGGGCCACGCGAGCGAGCGGCCGGCCAAACTGGTCCGGCGAGATCGCGCATCTGACCATTGCACGACCAGAAGAAGAGCCATGAACCTTCGCAACGTCGCCATCATCGCCCACGTCGACCACGGCAAGACCACCCTCGTCGACCGCCTGCTGCAGCAATCCGGCACCTTCCGCGAGAACCAGAAGGTCACCGAGCGTGCCATGGACTCCAACGACCTGGAGCGCGAGCGCGGCATCACCATCCTGGCCAAGGCCGCCTCGGTGCAGTGGAAGGACATCCGCGTCAACATTGTCGACACCCCCGGCCACGCCGACTTCGGCGGTGAGGTCGAGCGTATCCTCAACATGGTGGACGGCGCGCTGGTGCTGGTCGACGCCGCCGAGGGCCCGCTGCCGCAGACCAAGTTCGTGGTGTCGAAGGCGCTCAAGATCGGGCTGAAGCCGATCGTCGTGATCAACAAGGTCGACCGTCCCGACGCACGCCCGACCGAAGTCATCAACGAGGTGTTCGACCTGTTCGCGGCGCTCGACGCGAGTGAAGAACAGCTCGACTTCCCGATTTTGTACGGGTCGGCGAAGCAGGGCTGGATGGCGGAGAGCCCGGAGGGTCCGAAGGACCTCGGCATGCAGCCGCTGTTCGACCTGATCGTGCGCCATGTCGAGCCGCCGAAGGTCGAGGAAGGCCCGTTCCGCATGATCGGCACCATCCTCGAGGCCAACCCCTATCTCGGCCGCATCATCACGGGCCGCATCTCCTCGGGCTCGATCAAGCCGAACCAGCAGGTCAAGGTGCTGTCCGCCGACGGCAAGCTGATCGAGAGCGGCCGCCTGACCAAGATCCTCGCCTTCCGCGGCCTCGAGCGCACCCCGCTTGAGGAGGCCGAGGCCGGCGACATCGTCGCGATCGCGGGCCTCACCAAGGGCACCGTTGCCGACACCTTCTGCGATCCCACCGTCGAGACGCCGCTGCCGGCGCAGCCGATCGATCCGCCGACGGTGTCGATGTCGTTCATCGTCAACAACTCGCCGCTCGCCGGCACCGAAGGCGACAAGGTGACCTCGCGCATGATCCGCGACCGCCTGATGCGCGAGGCCGAGGGCAATGTCGCGCTGCGCGTCGTCGAGGCCGCCGACAAGGATTCCATGGAGGTCTCCGGACGCGGCGAATTGCAGCTCGCGATCCTGATCGAGACCATGCGCCGCGAGGGCTTTGAGCTCTCGGTGTCGCGCCCGCGCGTCGTGCTGCAGAAGGACGAGGCGACCGGCGCCTGGCAGGAGCCGATCGAGGAAGTCGTGATCGACGTCGACGAGGAGCATTCCGGCGTCGTCGTGCAGAAGATGAGCGAGCGCAAGGCCGAGATGATCGAGATGCGCCCCTCCGGCGGCAACCGCCTGCGGCTGGTGTTCTACGCGCCGACCCGCGGCTTGATCGGCTACCAGGGCGAACTGCTCACGGACACCCGCGGCACCGCGATCATGAACCGCATCTTCCACGGCTATGCCGCCTACAAGGGCGAGATCCAGGGCCGCCGCAACGGCGTGCTGATCTCCAACGACCAGGGCGAAGCGGTGGCCTATGCGATGTTCAAGCTGGAAGACCGCGGCCCGATGATGATCGAGCCGGGCTGGAAGGTCTACAAGGGCATGATCGTCGGCGAGCACACCCGCGACAACGACCTCGAGATCAACGTGCTGAAGGGCAAGCAGCTCACCAACATCCGCACCACCTCGAAGGACGAGGCGGTGCGCCTGACGCCGCCGATCCGGATGACCCTGGAAAAGGCGCTCGCCTATATCGAGGACGACGAGCTCGTCGAGGTGACGCCGAAGTCGATCCGGCTGCGCAAGAAGCACCTCGACCCGAACGACCGCAAGCGCGCCGAAAAGGCCAAGGAAGCTGTGGCGTAAGCGGTGGCTTAAGCGATGGCGTAAGCCCCACTGTCATGCCCCGGCTTGACCGGGGCACCCGGTACGCCGCGGCCTGTCGGCTTAGTCTCCTCTGCCTCTGGAATACTGGATCACCCGCATGCGCATGCGCGGGTGATGACAGTTATGCGCGGGGTGACTTTAGGCGTCTTTCCAGACGTGCTAGAGCCGGGACATGACTTCCCTTCCCTCCACGGTCGATGTTGCCATCATCGGTGCCGGCGCCGCAGGCCTCGGTGCCGCGAATGCGCTGAAGGACTCCGGCCTCTCCACGATCGTGCTGGAGGCCCGCGACCGCCTCGGCGGCCGCGCGCATACGATTCAGGCCGCGCCCGACGTGGTGTTTGACGTCGGCTGCGGCTGGCTGCATTCGGCCGACCGGAACAGCTTTGTCGGCATCGCCCGGCAACTCAACTTCGAACTCAACAAGGACCTGCCGCCGTGGCGCGAGCGCGCCTACGGCGAGGCGTTCCCGCAGGCCGCTCGCGACGACTTCACGCACGCACTCGATCAATTCTACGACCGCATCGAGCAGGCGGCGCAGCAGGGCAAGGACCGCCCGGCCAGCCTGTACCTCGAGCCCGGCAACCGCTGGAACCCGATGATCGATGCGATCTCCACTTATGTGAACGGCAGCGAGCTCGACCAGGTCTCGATCCTCGATGTCGATGCCTATGAAGACACCGACATCAATTGGCGGGTGCGGCGCGGCTATGGCGCGCTGGTCGCGGCCTATGGCGCACAGGTGCCGGTCGCGCTGAACTGCGCGGTCAGGCTGATCGATCACTCCGGCAAGCGCATCCGCATCGAGACCTCGCGCGGTGTACTTGAGGCGGACAAGGTGATCGTCACCGTGCCGACCAACCTGATCGCCGATCAGGCGATCCGCTTTTCGCCTGCGCTGCCGGACAAGCTCGACGCCGCGCGCGGTCTGCCGCTCGGCCTCGCCGACAAGGTGACGCTGGCGCTCGCCGAGCCCGAGGCGTTGCCGAAGGAAGGCAATCTGCGCGGCGCCACCATGCGCACCGAGATGGGCACCTATCATATCCGCCCGTTCGGCCAGCCCTGCATCGAAGGCTTCTTCGGCGGCCGTTTTGCGCGACAGCTCGAAAATGCCGGCGACGGCGCCATCGCCGCGCACAGCATCGACGAGATCGTCTCCTTCCTCGGCACCGATTTCCGCCGCAAGCTGAAGCCGCTCAGCGAATCCCGCTGGGCCCGAGACCCGTTCGCCCGCGGCTCCTACTCGCACGCATTGCCCGGCCACGCCGACAAGCGCGCCGTGCTGGCCGCGCCAGTCGACGGCCGGCTGTTCTTCGCCGGCGAAGCGACGTCGCCGGAGTTTTTCTCGACCGCGCACGGCGCGCGGGACTCGGGGGAGCGGGCGGCGAAGGAAGTGGTGGCGGCACTGCCGCGCAAATAGTCGCGTCGTCATTGCGAGCGAAGCGAAGCAATCCATCTCTCCGCTTGTGGCAGCATGGATTGCTTCGCTTCGCTCGCAATGACGGAGACTACTCCAGCACCCGCGCCCGCATGTCGGCGTCGGGCACGAAACACGTCTCGTACTTCCCGAAGATCTTGTACCGGTTGCGGGCGATGAGGCTGTAGACGGCGTCGCGCAGCGGCTTCGGCACCGCGAACAGCGCGCGGGTCCAGCCCCAGCCGGGCAGATGACTCAGCACCGTCAGCGCCGCATCGGATTTCATGTAGGCGACGCCGCCATGAACGACGGCGTTGGTGTCGGGGTCGTCAGGATCGATGCCGAATGCCCTTGCCAGCCGCGTGCCGTAGCCGGACTGGATCGGCGTGAAGCGGAAGCGGCGTGCCGTGTCGCGGTCGATGACGAAGCGGACCCAGCGCGAGCAGAAGATGCAGACGCCGTCATAGAGGATCACGTCGTCGTCGGGCCAAATGCTCATTCTTGATTCCTTTCGACGCGTTTTCTTCACGCGAACCGGTTCCCACTTCGCTTGAAAACGCTATCGGTTATCCAGGATCAACAGCGCGACCAGCATCAGCACGATCGCAGGTCCCGTCTTCACCAGCGCGCCGAGCGGCTCGATCCAGAGATCCGGCGTCAGGATCGCCGATCCCACCATGTAGCCGAGCGAGGCGATGATGCCCGCGATCAGACCGAACGCCGCGGTGCGGCGGATCGCGATCAGCACCCCGATGCTCATGTCCATCAGGCTGGTCAGCACCGTCACCGGCCCGACCAGCGACGGCGGGAAATGGTGCGCACGCAAGATGCCTGCCGCGGCGTCATAGGAAATCACCAGCGCGATGAAGCCGGATGCGACCCAGAACAGCACGAGGCTCACGAAGATCAGCGCCTTGATCAGGAACAACCGCGCGAACCATTTGTCCTGAATGGTCGCGGGGCGCCCGCCGACCGCTTGCGCAATTGTCTTCGGCACGATGCCGGTCGCTTGCATCCAGCCTGCGGGATCGCCGGTGACGCCGCGGCGCAGCTCGGCGATCGCGGTGGAGCGCAGCGGCGGCATCCAGCCGAGGCGGCTTGCGAGATCGCCGAGGCGGGCGCCGAGATCGACCAGGAACGGCGGCGTCGCGATGCGGACATGCTTTGCCGTGCCGAACGACCGGCGGAACTGGGCGATGACGCCGCCGAGCGAAATCGGCTGCTTCTGCATCAGGTCCCATGTCACCGATCGCATCGCTTCATCGGCGACATCGCGCGCCGCAAGCCAGGCGATGGTGGCGGCGATATCCTCGACTGCGACCGGCTGGAACGGCGTCGCGGCCTCATCGGCCGGCAGATCGATCGGCAGCGCCGCCAGCGCGCGCAGCATGGCGCTGCCGCCATAGGCCGACGGCGCGATGACGAAGCCCGGACGCAGGATCGCATGAGGAATCCCGGACGCCGCAATCAGCCGTTCGGCCTCGCGCTTGGTGGTGCTGAAGGCGGTGCGGTCCGCATCGGCCGTGCCGGGAATCGAGATGTGGACGAGACGGATCGCGCGGTGGCTGTCACCAATCGCCCGCAACAGCCGCGCGACGAGGTCGCGGTGCACCGCGCTTGTGTCGTTGCCCGGACCATCCTGCAGCACGCCGAGGCAGTTCACGACGATGTCTACCTCGTGCGTGCGAAGCAGCTGCGTCAGCGCCGCGGCATCCATCGACATGACAGGCAGCTCGATGTCGGCCGCGCTCATTTTCTGCGCCGGCGTGAAGTGCCGCGCGATGCCGATCACGTGAAAGCCGCGCGCCCGCAGATCGTCGGTGATGGTGCGCCCGATCAGGCCCGACGCGCCGAGCACGAGGATGTTGTGTGATGCATCGTCACTCATGGAGCCCTGGACTATCTGGTGGTCATTCCGGGGCGCGAAGCGAACCCGGAATCTCGAGATTCCCCGATGCGCAATTGCGCATCTGGGGTTCGCTGCTTCGCATCGCCCCGGAATGACGACACTGCGCTAAAATGGTTTCGCGATCATCAGCCAGAGGATGATCATCACGGAGCCGAAGCCGGGAATACCGAACAGGAACCAGCGGCGAAACAGCGCAAAATAACGCGGCGGCAGCGGAAGACCTTTTTCGACGGCCGCCTGCGCGAGGTTGCGCATCTCGATCTGCATGAAGACCACGGGAACCCAGAACACGCCGGCGAGCGCGTAGAGCGCAAGCGAAACCACGAGCCAGCGCTCGGCGATGCTCGTTGCCGACAGCAGCATCAGCAGTCCACCGCTCGCCGGCTGCAGCAACACGGCGGTCAGCGTGAAGATCATGTCCGCGATCACGACGGTCGCCGCCGTGCGCGCGATGAACGCCGCATCCTGCGTGCGGTGCGCCGCCAGCATGAAGAAGGCGATGCCGGTCCCGGTGCCCAGGATCACGATGGCGCCGAGCACGTGCAGATATTTGATCAGGAAGTAGAGCGTCATCGCAGTCCGCTCGTAATCAGGCCAACTTCGGCGCGCACAAATACCGCCGCTGCCATAGGCCGGTCGGGCGCGAAAATCCACTGCGGCAGCGCAGGCGTGGCGCGGTCGGAGTACCCACATCGCGTCTGGATTCGCTCGCAGAATCCTGGCCGCGAATCAGCCCCCGAATGAGCTTTTTCCAACTATGGCAGTGTCATACTGCGCTCGCGATACACGCTTTGCACAGCTCCGGATCGGCGGTTGGCCGCTTGAACTCCGGCAAGTGTCCTCTTTCGGAACAAGTTCTCACGACACTGATGCAGAAAATCCACAGATTAACCGATAATTAACGATGGACCTTGAAGGCGGCCCGCCGACTTGCTTTGATTACACCCATGAGCACAACGCTAATCGAGGTCCGGCCGGCCAAAGCTGCAGACGCGGCGGCGGTGGCGTCTACCCATGACGAAGCCTGGCGCTCGGCGTATCAGGGAATCATCCCCGGCGCCGAACTCGAAAAGCTGATCAATCGCCGCGGCCCGCAGTGGTGGGACAGCGCCATCCGCAAGGGCAGCCGCGTCAGCGTGCTGGTGTTCGGCGACCGGGTCGCAGGCTACGCCAATTACGGCCGCAATCGCGCCCGCAGCCTGCATTTCGAAGGCGAGATCTACGAGCTCTATTTGCGGCCGGAATTCCAGGGGCTTGGCTTCGGCCGGCGCCTGTTCGCCTCCGCCCGCCGCGACCTGATGCAGAGCGGCCTCAAGAGCATGGTGATCTGGGCGCTGTCCGACAACGAGCCGGCGACCGAGTTCTACCGTGCGCTGGGCGGCCGGATGGTGGCGCGCTCCTCGGAGCGGTTCGGGCCCAAGTCGCTCGACAAGGTCGCTTTCGCCTGGGCGAACTGAAAATCCTGCTTCTCTCGCAGCTGCAGCAAGGCTAAACCAGCCTCAAGCGCTGCGCGCGTCGGCCAGCCCGGCCTCAAGGCCGGGCCTGGAGCCCTTTTGCGGCCCGGCGGCGCCAACCAAAAAATCACATCGTTCTCAACTTCCAGAGGCCACGCGGAGCAATCCATGCGTATCGACGCCATATCGATCGGAAAAAATCCGCCCCACGACGTCAACGTCATCATCGAGGTTGCCGTCGGCGGCGAGCCAATCAAGTACGAAATGGACAAGGAGGCCGGCACGCTCGTGGTGGACCGCTTCCTCTACACGCCAATGCGCTATCCCGGCAATTACGGCTTCATCCCGCACACGCTGTCCGGCGACGGCGATCCCTGCGACGTGCTGATCGTCAACACCCGTGCGATCGTGCCGGGCGCGGTGATGAGCGTCCGCGTGGTCGGCGTGCTCCTGATGGAGGACGAGGCCGGCGGCGACGAGAAGATCATCGCGGTGCCGTCATCGAAGCTGACGCAGCGCTACGACAAGGTGCAGAACTACAACGACCTGCCGGACATCACGCTGCAGCAGATCCAGCACTTCTTCGAGCACTACAAGGACCTCGAGAAGGGCAAGTGGGTGAAGGTGCTGCGCTGGGGCGACGCCGACGAAGCCCGCAGGCTGATCCTCGAAGGCATCGAGCGCGCGAAGAAGAAGTGACTAACCTCGCCCCGCTTGCGGGGAGAGGTCGGATCGCATGTAGCGGAGCGGAATGCGATCCGGGTGAGGGGGTATAGGTCTCTCGACAATCCCACCTCGGAGAGGGGCCCCTCACCCCAACCCTCTCCCCGCAAGAGCGGGGCGAGGGAGCAACTCACACCGCCGGAGCCGGCAAGCCCTGGATCGCGCAGGCGGCGCGCAGCGTGTTGACCAGGAGGCACGCCACCGTCATCTGCCCGACGCCGCCGGGCACCGGCGTGATTGCGCCGGCGACATTGAGCGCTTCCTGGAACGCGACATCGCCGACCAGCTTCGGCTTGCCGCCGGGCACCGGAATGCGGTTGATGCCGACATCGATCACCGTCGCACCCGGTTTCAGCCAGTCGCCCCGCACCATCTCGGGCCGGCCGACCGCGGCATAGACCAGATCGGCATGGGCGCAGAGCTTTGGCAGATCGCGCGAGCGCGAATGCGCGATCGTCACCGTCGCGTTCTCGTTCAGCAGCAATTGCACCAGCGGACGGCCGACCAGATTGGAGCGGCCGATCACGATCGCGTTCATGCCCTCGAGCGAGGCGTGCACGCTCTTGGTCAGGATGATGCAGCCGAGCGGCGTGCAGGGCGACAGCGCGGCCAGGCCCCCGGCGAGCCGGCCGGCATTGCTGGGGTGCAGGCCATCGACGTCCTTGGCCGGATCGATCGCGTTGATGATGGTCTCGGTGTGCAGCGATTTCGGCAGCGGCAGCTGCACCAGGATGCCATGCACCATGGGATCGCGGTTGAGCCGCGCGATCAGCGCCAGGAGATCGGCCTGCGACACATCCTCCGGCAGCTTGTGCTCGAACGAGGCCATGCCGGCGGCCTGGGTCTGGGTGTGCTTGCTGCGGACATAGACCTCGCTCGCGGGATCATGGCCGACCAGCACGACGGCGAGCCCCGGCGTGAGCTGATGGTCGCGCTTGACCCGGGCGACCTCGTCGGCGACGCGGGCGCGAAGCTCGGCGGCGATGGCTTTTCCGTCGATGATGCGGGCAGTCATGTCAGTCCCTCGTCTGCTGGTTCGGCTTGGCCGCAGTCAGCTTCCTCAATGTATCGCCGAGCCCTTTCGGATCGCCGTCCACCGCGACCTGCTTGAGCCGCGAGGTAGCGCCGGACAACAGCCTCACCCTGGCCTTCGGCACGCCGAGCGCCTTGGCCAGCAGCTCAGTCACCGCACGGTTGGCCTCGCCGCCCTCGGCGATGGCGCGCACCCGCACCTTCACCACCGAACGGCCGTTGGCCAGCGTTTCGATCCCGTCGATGTCGTCGCGGCCGCCGCGCGGCGTCACGCGCAACGCGATGCTGATGCCCTCGGTGGAATAGCGCCAAGGATCCATCAAGGCTCCTCGCCAAGGCTCCGTCGAAAGGATCAGATCACGTTGGGATAGATGTAATAGGCGATCACCCGCTGGATGAACATGATGATCAAAATCACGATGATCGGCGAGATATCGAGCCCGCCCAGATTCGGCATCACGTTGCGGATCGGCCGCAGCACCGGCTCGGTGATCCGGTAGAGGAACTCGGCCACCGCGGAAACGAACTGGTTGCGCGTGTTGACCACATTGAAGGCGACCAGCCAGGACAGGATGGCGGAGGCGATCAGCAGCCAGACATAAAGGTCGAGGATGATGATGACGATGTCGAGAACAGCGCGCATATGAGGGGGGCTCGCGGGTAAGACAATCGATTGAAGCGCAACGAGACCGGACTGAGCCGCCATCGCGCTTCTTGATTGAGCAGGATCGTTTCGGAAAACCGCTATGCACTGGGGGCTGGCGCGGTCCGCCGGGTCGGGATCACGCTCTAAATATCGGTTCATCCCCCCGCAAACAAGGGAAGTTCCCGGCGGGACGGGCCGAAAACCGCGCTTTCACCGTTCTTGACTTGACCTTGGGCGGGACTGTAAATGGCGCCCGACTGACGGCCGGGATACTCAGCAACACCCGGCCGCGATGGGGCCATAGCTCAGCTGGGAGAGCGCGTCGTTCGCAATGACGAGGTCGGCGGTTCGATCCCGCCTGGCTCCACCACGCTTCGCCCTTCGGGCTACGCGTGGCGCAGCCGCGCAGGAGCCTGAAGGGCGAAGCGTGGTGTCCGGCGAAGCCCAAAGGGCGAAGACGGACCTTTAACCCGGCACTCCCCCCTCACGTCCCCGTAAACCGCGGCGGCCGCTTCTCCACAAAGCTCGCGACGCCTTCCCTGAAATCATTGCCCTTCAGCGCGATCTGCATCTCGCGATTGGCATCGATGGTGGCTTCGGCGAGCGTCTGGAACGGCACGTCGTAGACCTGGCGCTTGATCACCGCGATCGCGCTCGGGGAGACGAAATCGGCGAGGTCGCGGGCGTAGGCATAGGTTTCCTCGCGCAGCTTCTCCGGCGAGGAGAGCCGGTTGACGAGGCCGATGCGCAGCGCCTCCTCGGCCGACACGCGCCGCGCCGACATCAACAGATCGAGCGCGTTGGCGTGGCCGACGATACGCGGCAGCATCCAGCTGATGCCGTGTTCGGCGATCAGGCCGCGCCGTGCGAAGGCGGTGGTGAACACCGCGGTGTCGGCGGCGAAGCGCAAATCGCAATAGAGCGCGTGGACCAGGCCGATGCCGGCGGTAGCGCCGTTGAGCATCGCGATCACGGGCTTCCTGATCGCGGGGTAGTAGGCGTAACGCGTCTGCCAGTCGGCGCGCCGGTTCATGTCGAACGGGATGTTCTCGCCGCGCCTGACCTCGTTGGGATCGATCCCTTTCAACGCGTCCATGTCGGCACCGGCGCAGAAGCCGCGGCCCGCGCCGGTCAGCACGATGACGCGAACGTTGTCGTCGTTGGCCGCCGCTTCCATCGCGTGGCGCACGTCGCGCTCCATGATCGCGGTCCACGCATTCATGCGATCGGGGCGATTGAGCGTGATGGTCGCGATCCTGTCGCTGACCTCATAGAGGATGTGCTCGTAGCTCACGGCGATCTCCCTGTGCCTTGTTGTTATTGATACGCGCGGCGATACGGCCCGCGCCCGGCGGCCGACAGTAACACATTCACGAGAATGAAAAGCCGGCGCGAAATTCCGCGTGGCGGCTATTCCGCGGCCTGCAGCAGCTGCCGTTGCGGCACGCGCGCGATCCAGCCGTCGATGAAATGCTTCAGCCACGCGCGTTCGGCGACATCGTGGACGGCACGCTCGGCGAAGTGCAGATGGCCCGGTTGTGCGCCCGGCGAATCCATCCGTGCGCAACCGCGTGTGGTCCAGCGATGCATCATCGCGTAGGTCACGTCGGGATGGAATTGCAAGCCGAAGGCGTTGCCGAACTGGAACGCCTGCACCGGGAAATCATCGCCCGCCGCGAGCAGGTCGGCGCCGGCGGGCAGTTGAAATCCCTCGCCGTGCCAGTGATAGACCCGCGCCGGCCAGTCCGGGCAGAGCGTGCGGCCCGCCTCGGTCGGCCTGACCGGATAATAACCGACCTCGACACGGCCTTGCGGATGCGGCGCGACCGTGGCGCCGAGCTGCCGCGCCAGCATCTGCGCGCCGAGGCAGATGCCCAGGAACGGGCGCTGCTCGCGCAGCGGAACGGCGATCCAGTCGATCTCGCGCCGCACGTAGTCGTCGCCGTCGTTGGCGCTCATCGGGCCGCCGAAGATCACCGCGCCGGCATGCGCGTCGAGCGTTGCGGGCAGCGCGTCGCCGAAGCGCGGGCGGCGGATGTCGAGGCGGTAGCCCAGCGCGCGCAGGGCATTGCCGATCCGGCCGGGAGTCGATGTCTCCTGATGCAGCACGACCAGCACCGGCCGCAACGGGGTCTGGTCCGAGACCTCAGCCGTGACCGCGGTCGGCCTTCGGCTGGCGAAGGGCACCACGACACGGCTCTGGTCAGACCGGAACGACATTGCCTCTGCTTAAAGTTTCGGCACGTAAGGCGGGATCATAGCTAAGTGGTCGTTAACATCGTGTGAGTTTGCGCACACCTTGACGAAGCAAATCGCGGGCCAGAAAACAGCCTTAACGGCGACGCGTGGGACGTTTTTCAGGGGCAGCTAGCGCTTGCGGAGCTGAAATCCGCCGACCGCCGTCAGGATGAAGGAGCGCGGAAACAGCCGGAGCAGGAACGGCACCAGCTTGATGAAGGCGCCGGGCAGCACCGCGCGCTTGTTGGCCATCAATCCGCGATAGGCCTGGCGGGCCACCTCTTCCGGCGTAACGTTGAGGATCGCGGAATCGAATCCGGGGGCAAACCCGGCGCGATCCTGAAACTCCGACGGTACCGGGCCCGGGCAACACACGGTGACACGCACACCCTGCGGCGCCAGCTCACAGCGCAACGCCTCGGAAAACGACAGCACATAGGCCTTGCTGGCGTAGTACACGGCCATGCCGGGGCCCGGCAGAAATCCGGCGATCGAGCCGAGATTGAGGATGCCGCCGCGGTTGCGGATCAGCTGGTCGGCAAAGCGCAGCGTCAGATCGGTCAGCGCGCGGATATTGACATTGATGATGTTGAGCTGCTCGGCACGGTCGCGCTCGATGGCGCGGCCGAACAGGCCGAAGCCGGCATTATTGACGAGAAATTCGACCTCGACCCCGGCATCGGTCAGGGCCTGCGCGATCCGATCGCCCGCATCTGTGTGCTGGAGATCACAGGGGATCACAATCGGCGTTGCGCCGCCCTTGGCCCCGAGCTCGTCGGCAAGGGCCTTCAGGCGGTCGGCGCGCCGCGCCACCAGCGCCACACGGTGACCATTCGATGCAAACACGCGCGCCAGTTCGGTGCCTATGCCCGCCGATGCCCCGGTTATCAGCGTCACACGCTCGGTCACGTTTCAAACTCTTACTGCAAATTCTAGTGAGGTCCCCAACAAGGCGACGAGAGCATAGGCATGCGGTGGGACGCAAGCCGTGTGTAAGCTTATGGACAGCGGCGAGGCACTGGTTTTGTGATGAAACGCCAGATTTTCAGTCGGATCGCCCACGATCGCGGCGGACATTAAAATTTCGTCATCCGTGATGCCGGTGACGATGCGTCCGCCGGCGCGGGCAATCGCGTCAGATTGCGGCGTCCGCCGTGCCCCAGGGGCCCTTTGGCAGTGCCGCCTGCTTCTCGGCGACCCGATGCTTGAGATCGATGCGGTCGCGCGAGGAAATGCCGAGCAGATCGGCGGCGCGCCAGACCACATTATCCTCGAACTCGCTGACCTGGCCGTCGGCATAGACCAGCTCCCACATCATCTCGACGATGCGCAGCCGTCCCTCCTCGTTCACCGAGCGCATGATCACACTGGTAAAGTGATAGAGATCGACGGCCTCGCCCTCGACGCGCATGGCAGAGGCGATCAGCTTGTCGGCCGCGCCGCGGTCGAGCTGGAAACGGCTCTCGATCAGGCCGTGCAGCTTGCGCGTCTCCGCAGGCGTCGGCTCGCCGTCCAGCGAGACGACATGCACCAGCAGCGCCGTCGCCGCCAGGCGATAGTCGCCGTCATCGAAGGTGCGGTCGGCCTGAGCATCGGGGGAAACGATATCGGCAATGAATTGGCGAAGTCCGTCGAGCATCGTTCTCTCTGTGGAATGAAGCCTGCCTGATTTGAGCGTGATCTATCCGGGCATCAAGTTTTCCGGACCATGCTCCGTTGAAATCTATATGGCGTGGAAACAGAACCGGTGCAATCCGCGTAGGTTCCCGCTGCGACATTACGTTTCGGCAAGCATTACGTTTCAGCAATATGACTACGGTATCTCGTACACCACGAGCTTGTCGGCAATGCCGCGCAGTGCCGCTTCCTTCTGGATCGGCTTGATCGCGGCGCGATCGAGGATGCCCGCGACTTCAGCCGATTCCATCACCGGCTGGGTCAAGTGGATTTCCTGTGAGGTCGACAGGCTCTGCACCCTGGCTGCGATATTCACGGTCTGGCCAAAATAATCCTGCCGCTCGTTCAGCGTCACCGCGAGGCACGGCCCCTCATGGATGCCGATCTTGACGATCAGATCTTCCTTGCCGCGCTCGGTGTTGAGCTGCTTCATCGCCGCCCGCATGCGCAGGCCCGCCGACAATGCATGCTCTGGCCGGATGAAGGTCGCCATCACGGCATCGCCGATCGTCTTCACGACGGCGCCGTGCTCGGAAGCGATGATCTCGAGCAGCGCGTGGAAATGCGCGCGCACCAGATCGAATGCGGCGAGATCGCCGACCCGTTCATAGAGCGCGGTCGAGCCTTTGAGATCGGTGAACAGGAAGGTGAGCGCGGTGATCTTCAGCCGCTGGTCGACGGTGAGATTGTCGGCCTTGAACACGTCGCGGAAGGTCTGGTTCGACAGCATCCGCTTCGCGGTGAGGATCGGCTTGCGCTTGCCGAGCAGCTCATGCAGCGCATCGGCCGCGACCCACACCGCGGGCAGCACGCGGGTGTCGGTCTGGTTGTCCAGCGACAGCCGGAGCGGCCCCGGCCGCAGCACCGTGGTGCCGGTCGGCGCCTGCAGCTTGTTGAACACGATCGAGAACTGCTGGCGCTCGGTGGTCGGTTCGCCCTGCACGTCGAAGAAATGCGCCGAGTGCGTCACCGGCTCGAACACGATCAGGAACTGCTTCGGCAATTGCAGCGATAGCAGCGCCTTCTCGCCGGCCGGCAACTCCAGCGATTCCAGCGTGACCTCCTTGAGCAGGCGCTCCAGCGAGTCTTCGTTGAGCTCGATGCCCGAGCTCCAGAACATCTGGCGGACATATTCCCAGATCGGCAGCGTATTCGGATCATGCGCGCCGATGCGGCGCACGCGCGGGCTGACAGTGAACGCGACCTCGACCAGATCGTCGACGGACGCTTCGTATCCGGCCGCGCACAGCGCGCAATTGTAGTCGTCGTGGCGCAACGACTTCAGCGTCGAATGCGCATCGAGCACGCCGCCGCAGCCCGGGCACAGCACATTCCAGCTCATGTCGAACAGGCCGAGCCGCGACGCATGCAGGAAGCCGGAGATCACCTTCTCCTGGTCGAGCCCGGTCCGGTTCGAGAAATCCAGCAGATTGATGCGATTGAGATCCCGGTCATGACCGTCCGCGATCAGCTGCTGCATGGCATCGACGACGGCCGGATCGGTCGTCTGCCTGAGGACTGCGAAATGGGCCTGCGTATCGCTCATGGTGGGCCCCTAGATGAGCATTGGGACACCGCCGTGCAAGGTCAGCGCGGCTTGATCGTAAACACCGGCGAGCGGTTCGGCTGTGTCGTCACCACGCCGATCGGCAGCACCGGATCCTTGTCCGCCAGCGCGACGCGGAATGCGCCGACAATCTTCGCAAGCGCGAGCGTCGCCTCGACCAGCGCGAAATGCGCGCCGATGCAGACCCGCGCGCCGACTCCGAACGGCAGGTAGGCGAACCGATCGGGCGGCGTTCCCGTCATGAAACGCGCCGGCACGAACGCGTTCGGATCGCGCCACAGCTTCTCATGCCGGTGCAACAACCACGGCGCAATCAGGATTACGTCACCCTTCCTGACCGGACGGCCCGCGATGGTATCGGGACCGCCTGCCGCACGCGCGATCAGGAACGCCGGCGGATAAAGCCGCATGGTTTCGTCGATCACCGCGCGGGTGAATTTCAGCCGCTCGATGTCGAGCGCGCCAGACGTCGCCGCGCTCCTGACTTCTGCCGCCAGCTGTTCCTGCGTCAAGGGATCGAGTGCCAGCAGATAGAGCGCCCAGAACAGCGCGGTCGCAGTCGTCTCGTGGCCGGCCAGGATCATGGTGGCGACCTGGTCGCCGAGTTGGGCATCGGTGAAGGCCTCGCCGGTTTCAGGATCGCGCGCGGCGCCCATCAGGTCGAACAGGTCGCGGGCCGGCGCGTTGTCATCCTTTCCGGCCGCACGTCGCTCGGCCATCAGCATGCCGACGAACGCGGTCCAGCGCTTGCGGAAGCGGGCGCGCCGGAAATCCTGCGGCGTCGGCCAGTTCAATGGCAGCACCAGATCGAGCATATGCGGCCGCGCCAGCGTGTCGCCATACTCCATCACGAAGTCGCGCAGCGCGGCGCCGTGGCGATCCATGCCGAACGAGAACATGGTGCGGCCGGCGATCTCCAGCGTCATCCGCTGCATCGCCTCGCGCAGATCGACCGGGCCGCCACTCGCGGACTTCAGCTTGGCGATGGTCTCGTCGACCGCCGCAATCATGTAAGGCACCAGCGTCGTCACCGCGCGCGGCGTGAACGCCGGCGCCAGCGTGCGGCGCTGATGCTTCCACGCACGCCCTTCGGCGATCAACAGCCCCTCGCCCAGCATCGGACGCAGCACGCGAAGGCCGGCCGGCGTGCGGGTGTAGTTCTCGTAATTGTCGACCAGCACATGGCGGATCGCATCGGGCGTGTTGAGGATGAAGCTCGAATGGTTGAGAAAGCGGCCCTGGACGATGTCGTCCTCATAGGCGCGCTGGCCCCAGGTCTCGATCGGCGAGTTGCGCATCACCCGCATGCGCGCGAACGCGCCCATGTCGTCCGGCGCGCGCGGCGGCGCCGGCGGGACCAGGGGACGCCGCGTGACCGTGATATCGTAGACTTCGGCTATGCTCATGGTCCTCGCTTCCTGCCTCACGCGACGGCCGATCCGGCCATGCGATCCCGGCGCCAAGAAGGCGCGCGGACCCTCCACCAGACCTAATAAGTCAGCTCGGCGACCGCAATCCGATTCTCCGACGCCGGCCAGGCCCGCATCATAATGCGTTCCCCGTTGAAGATCGCGGCGACCGGACGGCCGACATCGTCCGCGGCGAGCCGCAACGTCGTCACCGAATCCGTCGGCACGCCGGGTTTTACATCGGCCGGCTCCTTGCCGTCGAACAGCACGATATCGCGCGGCAGGCCGAAATAGCCGCGCGGCCGCGACATCAGCACGACCGCACCTGCGCCGGCATCGGCCGGCCCCAGCGGCCGCGCCGCGCGCAGATGCACGATCTCGGACGAGCGCGGAAACGGTGAGCGATAGATGTGCGTCGTCGCCGTACCAGCTGACGTCAGCACGAATTCGAGCGGCCACGACGGGTCGACCTGCGCCGGACCCCAGCGGCCGTCGGCGCCGGTCTGCGAGCTGTGCAGCGGGCCGCCGATGCGCTCGCCGGTCTCCGCCGCGACGTGATAGATGTCGACCGTGGCGCCCGGCACCGGCCGGTTGGTCGGCACGCCGCCCGGCGTACCCGTGACGAGGCCGCTCAGCCTCACCGCCGCTTCTGGTACGATCCCGATCCGCGACGGCTCATGCCGTGCGATGAATTTGTAGATCTCGCGAAAGGCGCGCGGATGAAAGGCGGTCTCGCGATGATCGAGCGCGCCGAGCACCAGATTGGTCGCGCCTTTCAGCGCCGGGCCTTCCGTCGTGACGTTGGTCGGCGTGCCCGGCTTGCCGGCGAAGCGGCCGTCGGCTTGCGCATATTTGTCGAGGCCGTCGCTGCGCAGCGTCAGGAAGGCGGTGCCAACAGTGACTTCGCTGTCGCCATCGTTCAGCCCGCGCAGGAACGGACCACGACCGTTGAACTCGTTGCCGAGCCCGTCGTCCCACGCATACACACCGTGATTGGGCGTGCCGCACAGCACCGCGTGGCTGACGTCGCCGCCGCCACCATTCTTGATGGTGTTGCGGATCGCATTGCCGCCGCGCGAACTGCCGACCAGCGCGACCCGCGGCGCGCCGGTCTTCTGCTTCAGCTCCCTGATCGCCTCGGCGAGCTCGCGGCGCTGGTCCTCGGTCGAGGAGCGGCTGGCCTGCTCGATCTTGTCGTCACTGCGCGCCAGCGGATCGGTGAAATTGATCGCCGCCATGCGTTCGCGCGGCACGCCGTTCGATTCCATCCGCCAGAACGTCGTCATCCAGAGCGGGGCGTGATCGCCATTGCCATGCACGAACAGGATCGGCGGGGTATCACCGGCGGGCACCGGCTGCGCCGAGGCCGACTGAGCCGAGGCCGCGGCGCCGAGGCGGCCGGCCAGCAGGGACAGGGCGCCGGCCCCTTGCAAAATTCTCCGCCGCGACAGCGCCATTGCCCCTCCCCCGACCTTCCCTTGACCTTCCCTTGGCCTTCCTCAGGTCTTTCAGTGCTTTAGCTGTGTCCTATCCCCGCCAAGGGTGCCGTAATCGCTGGACAGGACCCGCGTTTCGCGGGCATCAGATGGTGCAGCCGGAATCGTCCAACAAGCCATAGCAGGCCAACCGGAACTGGATATGACCGAACCGCGTGATCGCTCCGACAGTATCACTGCACCGTTGCGGCATTCAATCTTCAGGCGAATCTGGCTCGCGAGCCTGCTCTCCAATCTCGGTATCCTGATCCAGGGCGTCGGCGCCGCCTGGGCGATGACGCAGATGACCTCGGAGGCCGACAAGGTCGCGCTGGTGCAGACCGCCTTGATGTTGCCGGTGATGCTGATCTCGATGCCGGCCGGAGCCATCGCCGACATGCACGACCGCCGCATCGTCGCGCTGGTGTCGCTGGCGATTGCGCTGACCGGCGCCACCACCCTGACCGTGCTGGCCTGGCTCAATCTGGTAACGCCGAACATCCTGCTCGCGCTGTGCTTCGTCGTCGGCAGCGGCATGGCGCTGTTCGGCCCGGCCTGGCAATCCTCCGTCAGCGAGCAGGTGCCGCCGGAGACGCTGCCCGCCGCGGTCGCGCTGAACGGCATCAGCTACAACATCGCGCGCAGCTTTGGTCCGGCGATCGGCGGCATCGTGGTGGCGTCCGCGGGCGCCGTCGCCGCCTTCGCCGCCAATGCCGTGTTGTATCTGCCGCTGCTCGTCGTGCTGTTCCTGTGGAATCGCGTCAGCGAGCCGTCGCGGTTGCCGCGCGAGCGGCTGAACCGCGCCATCGTCTCCGGCGTGCGCTACATCACCAATTCGCCGTCGATCAAGATCGTGCTGACCCGCACCATGGTGACCGGGATCATCGGCGGATCGGTCTCGGCACTGATGCCGCTGGTGGCGCGCGACCTCCTGCATGGCGGCGCGCAGACCTACGGCATCATGCTCGGCGCCTTCGGCATGGGCGCGGTGATCGGCGCGCTCAACATCAGCGAGATCCGCAGCCGGCTCAGCGGCGAAGCTGCGATACGCGTCTGTGCGTTGACAATGGGCGCGGCGATCGCCGCGGTTGCCGTGAGCAAGCAGCCGGTGATCACCGCCGCCGCGCTGGTGGTTGCCGGAGCGGTGTGGATGCTGGCGATCGCGCTGTTCAATATCGGCGTGCAGCTCTCCGCGCCGCGCTGGGTCGCGGGCCGTTCGCTGGCGGCCTTCCAGGCCGCGATCGCCGGCGGCATCGCGATCGGCAGCTGGTGCTGGGGCCGCATCACGGACGCGGGCGGCGTCGAGATGGCGCTATTAATCTCCGCTGGTCTGATGCTGCTGTCGCCGCTGCTCGGCATCTGGCTCAGGATGCCGCCGATCGGCGCGCGCAACGAGGACGCGACGGATGCGCTGGCCGATCCCGAGGTGCGGCTGCAACTGAGCGGGCGCAGCGGGCCGCTGGTGGTCGAGATCGAATACCGGGTGGCGCAGGACAATGCCCGCGCCTTCCACAATGTGATGCAGGACGTGCAGCTCAGCCGCCAGCGCAACGGCGCCTATGGCTGGTCGATCGCACGCGACATCGCCGATCCCGAATTGTGGACCGAGCGCTATCATTGCCCGACCTGGCTCGATTTCCTGCGCCAGCGCAACCGCGCCACGCAGATCGAGCGCGAACTGCATCAGAAGGCGGCCGACTTCCACATCGGCGCCGAGCCGATTCGCGTGCGCCGGATGCTGGAGCGTCCGTTCGGATCGGTGCGCTGGAAGGACGAGACCCCCGACCGCGCCGCCAAGGAGGTGATCCCGGTGGTCGCGACCGCAGCGGGGAGCAGCACCTAGTCTCTCTATTGTCATTCCGGGGCGCGCGAATAGCGCGAACCCGGAATCTGGAGATTATTAGCTCGAGATTCCGGGTTCATCGCTCCGCGATGCCCCGGAATGACAGCTGATGGGTCTACTGCCCGTGATCGGCGAGCGTCTGCTGGCAGGCCTTGCTGAGGCGGCTGCGATGCTCCTTCAAACACGCCAGCACGACCTGATCGCCCTCGCTGAGATGGGCGCGGCAGAACCGCGAGGCATCGCGTGAGCAGGCATCGCGCCCCTGCTGCTGCGCCGAGGCGGCCGACGTCAACAGAACCAGCGGAACGACGGCAAACAGCAATCGGGTCATCTCTCAAAGCCTCTCAAGCGTTTTCGCGCGAAGTGGTGCCGGTTCGTGTGAAGAAAACGCGTCAAATAAGGAATCCGGAGCCCCGTTCCGATTTCATCGGAGCGGAAACGGCTCCAGGGAATGCGACGCCGATTCTATAGCGTTTCCTTGCAGCGAAGAAGCTTGAAACCGACTGTGATGGCCATCACGCATGGTAACGCCCGCTTTTTCTTGTCCTTCCGGCGCCTTGTTGGGATCGCGTTAAGACCTTGTTGGCATTAATCGCTCGTTACGGCTGTGGCGTATCCTTAAGTTCCGAGAGAGTGTGTAGCGATGCGTAGTGCGTTGGGCCTGATGCTGGCCAGTGTTGTAACGGCGATCGTGATCGCCGGCGTGTGGTTCTGGACCTCCTCGCCGCGTGCCGACGCGGCTCCTCCGCAAACCACGGCTGCGGCCAAGGCCGATCCGCTGCCTGCGGCGGCAAAACAGGCCGCCAGGGACGATGTCGAGACGACCGCCGCGCTGTCGAAGCGCGCCGATGCCACCCAGGCCGCGGCACCGACCGCCGCTCCGGCGCCGGTGCCGGCCCCCGTCGCGGCCGCGCCCAAATGCGCCAACCCCGATGCGCTCGGCATCAGCCGCACCGTGGTGGTCGACACCAATGGCGGCCCGGGCTTCGGTTTCCTGCAGTACAAGCAGTATGACTTCCTGACCGACAAGGAGGTCGTGCTGACCTTCGACGACGGTCCGTGGCCGACCACGCCGGCCGTGCTCAAGGCGCTGGCCGATGAATGCACCAAGGCGGTGTTCTTCCCGATCGGCCTGCACACCACCTATCACCCGGACATCCTGCGCCAGGTCGCCGCCGCCGGCCACACCATCGGCGCCCATACCTGGTCGCATGCGCATCTGGCGGGCAAGAAGATCACTGAGCAGCAGGCCAAGGACGAGATCGAGAAGGGTTTCAGCGCGGTAAAGCTGGCGCTGGGTGCCAACCCAGCCCCGTTCTTCCGCTTCCCGGCGCTGGCGCACACCCCGGCGACAACCGCCTATCTCGGCACCCGCAACATCGCGATGTTCTCGGTCGACGTCGACTCCAACGACTTCAAGTCCAAGAGCGCGGACGAGGTGATCAACAACGTGATGACCAAGCTCGACAAGGAGCACAAGGGCATCATCCTGATGCACGACCTGCAGAAGCACACCGCGCAGGCGCTGCCGACGCTGCTCCGCAAGCTCAAGGCCGGCGGCTACAAGGTGGTCTGGATGAAGGCCAAGACCCAGCTCGAGACGCTGCCCGAATACGACGCGATGATGGCGAAGACCGAGAAGCCGATCGCAACGGGCCGGCCGATCGGCAACGTCGTGCAGACGGTCGCCGAGTAACGCAGCGAACGCACTCTCAACACAAAGCGCCCCTGGATCGGCTCCAGGGGCGCTTTCGTTTTCTGATCGCAGCCACCTTCTCCCGGTCCGATACGATGTGAGCGACAGCCTGGAAAGGCCTGTGCGCCTTCAAGAGAGGCGCCATCACGCCCGGTGGCTACGGCTCCCACCAAAATATCGAAAACAACCCCATGCAAAGGAGCCGGCGGATGCCGGCGCTCGACAAGGCAACTTGACCCGTCGGGCAAATCAAGGGTACATTTCCAGTATTCCGAAATCATGACCGATGCGCGGTTGGCCACTGCTCGCCTGGCGTCGGGCGCTGCCGGCGCAGCAGCAGCCTTGTCCGCAGCATTGACCGAATTCGACGCCGCCGTCGGCAAGGACCCTGCCCCGCCCAACGACAGGCTTCGTTCGCAGGCCTGCGCGGACGCGGACACCAAACCATCGACGTGATCAGGATGAGTTTGCGCATTGTTGTTCTCCCGTTGGTGGCCAGGAGATTAGGCCGAGATCGCCGACAGGAACGTGAGGCTCGTCACCTCACCGAGGTAGACGCTCATTTTATGCATGTGGAGCGACCTTCCGACGCTTGCGTTGGAACGCGAAAAGTCGTTCAACCGGGCTGTTTCGAATGCCAGAGGAGCGTCGACCAGCTCGCGACAAGGCGTCGTCAAGTTGACCTAACCTTGTAAGGCGCGCCTCAATGTGACGCTGGTGCTGTTCTTTGTCAAAGTGCACCGGTAAGATAACCATGGCCCTCACTCGCGCTGAGAATGCGGTTGAGCCGATCGCATCACCGGCACGCGCTATTGCTTCTATGTCCATGTGAATGTCAGCAAGCTCATAGGCACTGATGTGCCCCGCGAGATTGTTCGCAATACTCTTCAGCGTATCCGCGCATGTCTCAGCAATATCTGGCCTGCTTACGTCCAAAGCGTTTATTCCCAGTATAGCCAACTGCGACGTAGCGTCAGACAAGTGATGCTGTTTGTGCACATTCTCCGATTTGAAGAATGCTGACACCCACGTGATGAGAGGCTTCAGATCGTCGGCGACTGTCTCAACGAAAGCCTCCGCACCAGATGGGCTTGAGACCTCGTGAAATAGCACTCGCAAAATTGCATCGAGCGAGTCCACAACCCACTTTCGGAGCAAGACGCCCTTGAAATCCAAACCTGACAGATGTCGATAATGATCACGAACGATTTCCGCGACATCGGACAGCTCTGAAAATGGGTCTTCCCATTTGCGGTCAGGATCAAGCTTGGCTTTCATAGCGACCATTTGCACCAGCATGGGAATGCTGGCTTCGAAGCCGAGGTTGTAAGCTGGAAATGTCTGAAGAGAACGTTGGCCGGAGGCATCGGCCGCAATTTCTGCGGGAACGAGCTGAAGTAAGCGTTGAAGAATCGATTCGAGCGTAGTCGTATCGAGATTCTCCGATTCAATATCCAACGCCAAAGAGCGAAGGATTGCCTCGACTGAGCGAAAGACATTCAACCCGTTAGACTTGACGTAGCCATCCACGGCAATAGCGAATAGCGTCTCATTCACTTTCTCAGATAGTCCGCCGGTGTCCGTATCAAGCCTCCGATTTCGCAATATCGTTTCGAGCACCGTGATCGCATGAAGAACGGCGTCCGGCATGTTCGCGGCTAAAACCGTTCTGACGGAACGATCAAAGTAAAAAGCCGCAATGAAGGCGAGGGGTGCAAACTTGTCACCGTGCTCGCGTTCGGTCACCATGCCCATCGCGTGCAAAGTCATTCGACCCAACACCCCGACGGCATGTCGCACGATCCGTTCATTCTTCGACGAGATCGCGTCTTCAATGATGTGGTGAATGCTTTCGCAGGTAGGACTAAGGACGTCCGAAATGTCGCTTTGCGGTCCAGCGAATACAAACTGGGGATCGATGTGAAGAGTAAGCCCCTTCCTGCGCAATTCAGCATAGTCCGTGGCTAATGTTTCGAGCGCATTTAGTGTCTCAATGGTCGCATTTGAGTCGCGACGGGCGATAAAGCGATGTGCAAACTCTTGCAGTTGAGAGGAAGCATTCTGCAGATGCACAGGCAATCGACTGCTGACGATTGACCGGGCGTACACTATTCGATCTGCAGGACTCGTTGCTCCCGTCGCGGCAACTTGAATCGCAACTGTTTTGTCTGCCAACAAGCCGATGGAGCGACTTAAGGCTAGGCTCTCTTTGACGATCCGACGAATAGCAGACTCAGGTGCAAGTAACTCTAGAGTTGATACATAGAACCGGCGCAAAGCATCAAAAGACAGTCCGATGAGTAAAAATTGAATGCACAGAGAAGTCTTCGGATCGAGCGATGCTAACCAACGTGTGCCGAGCAAGAGAGAAAGAATCGTCGTGGCGACGAGAATAAGAAAAACGCTTAGGAGTGCGCGATCTTTCGCGAGGAGCTTCAGAACAACTATTGAGAAAAGCTCAGCCGCCCGCTGCGCCGGTATTATGGAAAGCGATAGAACGAGGGCTAGCGCCGCGCCAATTATTTGAGCTGCGGCAAGGTGCGTCTCACTAGCCTTAATGTCAGCACCATCGGCGAACGCCATGAACACAACTGCGACGACGGCAGAGAATAGCGTCGCCGCGATTCCGGTAATCCTCGCTAGTGCCTTCTCTTTGGAATGCCTAGTTAGAAGCTCTACTTTTAATGTAGTACTGATTAGTTGCGCATGCACCCTTCTTCGAAAGGAATTTTGCTGTCTCATCCAACGCTGCCAACGACCGTAGGCAACTGCGCTAAAGGGCAGTGGAGGCGGTGTCGCAACGGTCCCTTTTGGAACTGATGAGGCTTGCGGCTCTGGTTTTGGCCGCAATGGTTTTCCGTGATCGAGATGTGGAAATATCTTGTGCATTGCGATTTTCTAGACCGGAGGCAACGCACCAATATAGACGGAGAATGGCCAACTACAACTAACCGTTGATTTTTCAATCTCGAATGCCCGGTGATCGCCCGCTGCAACAACGTCACCACCTCGGCGGTATCATGGACAGGGCAATCTGCGTCATCTTCGCCTTGCAGCAATCTTGATTTGAATCAACGGCGGCTTTCCAATGTGTCGTACGGTAGGATTGCAGGTTTCTGTTTTTTGTCTGAGTCGCATTGCGTGCCAGAATATTCCCAGCACAGCGCGGCCATCATGAAGACCTTCGATATCACGTATCGCTATAGCAGCGACGATGTCGCGATCAGGCCCACCCCGCCGGACAGTCATGCGGCCTTGCTGCGTCTGGAGCAGGGTAACAAAAGCTTCGCCACGCTCCTTGACCACGATGAGGAGACGAGCGCGGTACAGCAGATCATCCCGGTCGATCTGCGTGACCTGGGCCTCCTGGCTGACAGCGCCGTACCGAAACAAAGACCATTTGCAGCCGTGCTCGGCTGCTCCGACGCCCGTGTACCCGTTGAACTGATTTTCAATGAAGGGCCCAATGATCTGTTCGTGGTCCGCGTCGCGGGCAACGGCCTCGGAATAGAGGTGCTTGGAAGCCTCAAATACGCAGTCGAGAACCTCGGCGGCAGCCTCAAGCTCATCGTCGTGCTCGGCCACAGCGGATGCGGCGCGCTCACGACAGCCGTCGACGTATTCCTGAATCCGCGCGAATACCTGCCGCTCGCGACCAAGCGTTCGCTCCGCAGCATTCTCGACGGCGCGCTGGTCGTGGTGCAGACTTCCGAGAGAAAGCTGGTCGCCGCGTTCGGGCCAACTGTCGTGCACCGCCCTGGATATCGTTGTCACCAACGCCGCGCTGGCGGCTTACTCGATCCAGGAAGAACTGAGGACCAACGCCTACACCGGGATCGAAGCGGTTTACGGCGTCTATCTTCTGGAGAGCCGCGCGATATGGGCTCCCCGATCCGGTGATGTCGACGGGAGCGGGCTGGCGGCGGCACCTCGAGATCTTGCAGCGTTCGTCGATCTCGGCGACGCCATTGTGCAGTCGCAGCGCATTGAATCGCTTGTCAACGCGAAGGAATGAGCGGCGGCGTCTTCCCCCCGGTCCGAACTGGATCAAGCCCTTGCCGGGAGACGAGCCACGTCCGGCTTACGACCTTGTGAGATGCATCACGCCGTCAGGACAGCAACTGCCGACGGGTTGGCGTGGTCCAGTCGGATTGTTGGAACCTGGTCCTATCGGTGGGCCCGTATCGCTGTAGTTTTTGCGCCTTGTGACAGGGTCTCGGCGCAACGCCGCGCTCGTACACGCCAGCATCCACAGCACCAGCCTGTGTGCCGCGCCTTCGACGATGATCCGGGAATAGATTCCTCGGTCTGGCCCTCTCTTGCACGATGCCCGAACCCTGGAGAGCTCCGTGAGTGCATTCGAACAAGGCCGCGTACAGTCGGGCGACGATGGCTTGGCGAATACGGTCGCCGAAAAGCTGCGTTGGATGATCCCGGCGGCTGGAGCGATGGCCTATCCGTTCCTGCTTGATGCATTTCATCTCGCGGTCTCTCCCGCTGCTGGTCCGATGTCGTTTGGGCGACTGGTCCTGGCAGCGCTTTGCCTGTTGGCCGCGACCGCCGCGCCGTTGCCGGGTCTTGCCTGCGCGTACCGGATGACCATGGCCGAGCCCTCGTCGTTCGAGCTGCGCGCCCGGCGGCTCGCCTATGTCAGCATCGCTGCGCCGCCCTTGTTCGTGCTGACCGGCGTCGGTCTCGGCCTGCTGCACATCCCCGTCAGCGACGAGCTTGTCTGGGTCGCAGGCTGGGCGGCCGCGTGCCTGTATGTGCTGCTCGGCAGCGAGCAAGAGCGCCCGGCAGGATCAGCCGCGATTGCGCCATCCATCGCCAAATGGCGCGTGACGCACGGCGTCGCCGCAGCGATCATCCTGCTCTACGTCGCGTTTCACCTCACCAATCATCTGCTGGGTTGGCTCGGACCCGAGGTTCATGCCGCCGTGATGAAGACGGGGCGCACAGTCTATCGATCATCCCTCGTCGAACCCATCCTCGTCGGCCTGATGCTGTTCCAGGTCGCCGTCGGGATGCGGCTCGCCTGGCGCTGGAGCGCGCTGCCGGCGGATGCCTACCGCGTGTTTCAGATCGGCTCCGGCATTTATCTCGCGGCGTTCATCCTCACCCATCTGAACTCCGCATTGGTCTCGGCGCGGGCCGTGCACCACATCGACACCAATTGGGCCTGGGCGTCGGGCGCACCGACCGGCCTGATCCACGACGCCTGGAGCATTCGCCTAGTGCCGCAATACGCACTCGGCGTGTTCTTCGTGCTCGCCCATCTCGCATCGGGATTGCGCGGCGTCCTGATCGCGCACGGCGTGGCCACGACGGTCGCCAACCGGATCTGGGTAACCGGCCTCGCCGCCGGCGGCCTGGTCGCGATTGCAATCATGAGCGGACTGTGTGGGGCGCGGATCTAGGGATGTTCTGAAAACTGCTGCCGCAAGAGGGAAATGAACAGCACCAGATTTCTATAACGCGTCATTGTAAGACAGTGTCAGACAGCTGAACTTGCTGCCTTTGTGTTACGGCGGCAACGGCGGCGGTCCGGGCCCGGAAGTGGACAATGACACTTTCGATGTCAACAACGTGTGCGGCGTACAGGTTGTGCAGAACTGGACGCCAAGCTTAGACGTCGTTCAAACTCAGCGGCGCCGGCTTCACGTCATTCACCGACGTCCTGTAGCACTCATATCAAAGCGGCGCGTATCTTGTGATTAAGGTCGATGACGACACGGCGGTCTGGCTGCATTGGCGCAAGTGCAGCCACGGTTACGGCCGCAGATTTTAGCCTAGGTTAGAGCGACGATCTTCAAGCGCCTTCCTTCGGTCTACTGCCGCGACAGTTTCCCGATGCGCTTGGGGTCTACATGGAAATGGTGAAAAGCCGAACGGGTGGCGTGAATGATGTGACGCTCGCGATCCTTAACGACATTCGCGCGGACACTCTCGACTAGCTCCGGCCGGCGCGCGACGCCTCAACGAAGCGGCTTCCGACTTGCGGAATCGGACGGAACTGTATTAGCTTTCCTACTACCTAGGCGGGAGACAGTCCCAAAAGTCTAGACGCGCGGAATGTCGCTAGAGCGATTTTGGCGACAAGTCTCAATCTTTGAGCGAATTGATCGGCTGATCGAGCCTTAACGAGTGGTTATGAAAATTGTTGGCTTCAATTTTCACAAGGGTCGGATACGACTCGTTGTGTTGGAATGGGCGATTGACAAGCCCTCCTACGTCGGCAGGAAAGTCGTTGATATAGACTCAGAGCTTCCTCTTCCTGAACTCACCGACAGGTACATTTCTCACCTTCGTGGGTTGCTCGATGAGATTTCGGCAGATGCGGTTGCGGTGCGACTTGTCTGGGAATCGGGCAGCTTGGATGAAGCAAAGAGCCAAATCATGCCGGCCGGCCTTCTTGCTCTCGTTTGTCACGAGAAGAGCCTCCCTCTTCATCACTACACCATGCAAGCCTTGCGCTCCGGTAAGCCGTTTGGCTTAGACAAATCAAAAAAGCCAATTGAGGAAGTCGACACTTTGTTCGGCGATCATCCGCCTTATTGGGACAATTTACAGCGGGTGGCCCTTCTTGTCGCTTGGCGCGCCCTGCTGGACAGCCACAAATGAAATTAGCTGCTGGAGAGCGAGTCACCAAATATACAACAAAGAGACACCTCGGTCAGGGCGGTTTTGGTACCGTTTACGAGATGCGGGACGATCTCATCGGACGCGACTGCGCGCTGAAGTTCGTAGAGAATACTAACCCCGCGGAGTTCAAGGCGCACTATGAGGGGCAAGTGCTTCACAAGTGCAAACACGAGTACATTGTAGGGGTCAATTCCGTTGATGTTGTGCAAGCGCCCTCCGGGGAAGTCTATGCGGTCATCGATATGGAGTATTGCCCGGAGGGTTCGGTACAAGACCTGATTGAAAAGGAATTCATATCAATTCGTCGAGCGCTAAAGATAATGATCGACGTGTGTTTCGGTCTGGAGCACGCTCACCGCCAAGGGATTCTTCATCGCGACATCAAGCCAGCGAACATTATGATCGCTTGGCATCGATACAAGCTTAGTGATTTTGGGCTCGCGAAAACCAACCTTGTTGGAAGCGGGGTCGGAACGCCGGCCTACGCCGCGCCAGAGTGCTTTGACGACACGACGAACATTGCCACAGAAGTCTATTCTGCCGGAATGAGTTTGTTCCAGCTCTGCAACAACTATGACGACTTGCACGATAGGATAGCTTCGACTGACATCATTAAGTCAGGCAAAGTGATCGAGAAGGTCGGATATAGAGACTATGTTTCCAAGCGGATCAAGACAATCTGCAACAAGGCGTGCGCTACCGATCCAAATCGTCGGTACAAGAACATCGAAGAGATGCGCCAAGCGATGGAGAGGCTGCGCATTGCTCAGAATTGGGAACGACAGGCCGATTTACATTGGACCGCCAGGGTGGGCACGCAAACGCACGAAATGATCGCTGATGGTGCGGGACCAATTAAGACTACCTACTTCATAAATGGGCGAAGAAAAGTTGCGAATTGTCGAACCGTCGCGGATCTTGAGCAGGCGCGGCTCCTGCAACATCGGTGGGTAGCAGACAACACTTTCAACTGACGTCAGGCCGAAGGCCACTTCCGTCACGCTATGGCTACAAAGCCAATCGGTGGTTCAAGAATGAAGCTGACAAGACGACACCTGGAGCCCGGTGCTGCGGTCAACTACATTCAAGTCAGTCATCGTCGTACAGCTATTGAATATGCTCTAGCAGGCATTCAGCGGCTTAGGGATGTAAACGTCGAACTTCTTGGTGGCGACAACCTCTCAAGAGAGATGGAAGCCACGATGCAATCTTGGGTGACTGAAACGCTCCTCCAAGGAGCGTATCTGCGCGAATATCACTTATGGGAGAAAGACTGCAAATCCTACTTTACGAACATGGCCAAGCGGAACAACGAGTTCCTCTCTATGAAGCCTAAGCGAGGGCAGTCCTTCCCCGAACTGGTTCGGGACGTCCTCGCAGCCTTCGCTGCGATAATACCCGATAAGCTTCTTAAAGAGATTGAGCGAATGCGAGATCGCGTGAATATAATGAAGCACGAAGCGGGACTCACTATTGACCATTTTATAGACGAGGGCGACTACACGCTGGCTCTTGCCGCGCTAGAGGAATTTTGGGCAACACTCGCGAACTTCGAAGAAGTGAATTATGGGCGCTAGTGATTGAAGGCGCTTCCACACTAGTCTTTCACTAGAAAATCGCTGATGGTTGCCTACCAAGAAAATCCGATTCCTTGAGGGGGAATAAGGGCGGCCCGAAGACCGCCCCGTTGTCGTTTAACTCGCCATGGAAAGTTGCGCGAGTTGTCTGCTACCAAGATGCTTCTTCTCACGCAGCACTTCATGCACGCACCGCTGGTTCACTTTGAACACCGCAGCGATCTCATGCTGATGATAGCCGAGAGCGCTCAGATGCCAGCAAATGACGGCTTCTGCCGACTCCAGATTAGTTTTGTGCGTAATGGTAGTTACTCCGATTTCGGAGCCTAGGCTTGACTTGCGAATCACCACGTGGTGACCTCAAGGTGCCTGAGCCCGCATGGGTTGAAGGACATGAAAGCCGGGTCAGCTCTGGGGAGGGTGAGCCCGGTTTTTTCATTAGGACCCGAATCGCCGCGTCCCGAGTGCAATTTACCCGGAGCCGCAACTGATCCGCGAGTCATTCCACCACTATCCCACTTATTCACAGGGCGAGGCGAGAAACTGCGATCGCCAGAAAATATGCGCGGGAAATTCCGGCTCTGCCGCGAAGCGCTCTGGCCGAGGCGGGGTAGCTCGATTGTCTCTGTGAGGACTGGCTTGTTTGGATTGTCTTGCGTGAAGGACAAAAGGGGCCTTCTGCACATCTCGACTTGCGTACTCTGCTATCGTTCAGCGTCGCGCCTTGGCCTTGGCGTCATTCTTAGTCACGGCCGATATGAACTTCGCATCAATCGTTACGCCCGGGTTGTCGGATTTCAGCAGCGTAGTCCCGAATTGCTCCGCGGCCTCGGTCATCGTTGGCAACCCCCTTGGATTCGTACCTATCGCGTATCCAAGAGTGCTTCTGATTCGGGCGCTTAGGGCTAAGTGTGAAAAAGCTGGTGCCGCAAGAGGGACTCGAACCCCCGACCCCGTCATTACGAATGACGTGCTCTACCAACTGAGCTATTGCGGCGAACCGTTCGGCAACGGCCGGATCACGCGGCCACCTGATATCGGGCATGACCCCGATTGGCAAGGACAACGCGGTTATCGAACCACACGGCGGTTATCTAACCGCGAATTAGCTTCCCAAACGTGACAGAAATCCGCGCCAGCCGCCCACCTGGGCCTTGGGCGGGCCGATTTGTTCCGCAAATTCGTCCACCGGGCCGTCCTCGTCGACCCCGGGGTCGTCGGGAGCCCGGACGATCGGGATTACGGCCGGAATGGGCGCAGGCGCCGCCTTGGGCAGGTCGGTCCGGGAACGGAACAGGGGCTGTCTCTTATACACATCTGACGCTGCCGACGACCATGGTATAGTGTAGATCTCGGT
>NZ_JAQOSR010000230.1:0-11151 GCF_046718885.1 Bradyrhizobium sp. UFLA01-814
CCCATGTATGAGATCTAGACAACCTCATTCTGGCACACTGATGCCGTAGGGGGCCGTCCACACCATCAACCACCGAATTTGATTGAGAGTGAAATAGTGGCCTCAGCATCGCACAACAACAAGCAGTCGGGGTAATGGGTCCTGGCTTTCGCCAGGACGACGCTGAATACATTCACATTCTCTCAGGATGACGGTGCTGGAATGCGAGCGCTCCCAGTCGTCGTTGCAATGACGGGGAGGGAGCGGCGTCCTACCCCAGCCGCATGTCCAGCAGCCGCCGGCCTTCGCCCTTCAGCAGCTTCTTCACCGCGCTCGAGGCGATTACGTCGCCATTGTTGGCGTAGGCCTCGTGGTTCTTCTCGATGTCGTCGAGGCGGTAGAGGTAGTTGACCATGATGCCGGCGGATTCGCGCAGGCCCTTGGGTGAGAGGTCGCCGAGCCAGTTGATCCGCTCCAGCCGTGCGCCGTTGCCGAGATGGAAGCGCGCGACCGAATCGATCAGCCGTCCCTTCGGTGTGCGCGCCTTCAGGAAATAGTAGGCGGCAAGCGGCTCCAGCACGGCGCGCAGCTGGGTGGCGAGCTCGGCGTTCTCGAACCAGTCGGGCTTGCCGAGGCTTTCCAGCAGCTGGCGGTCCTCATCGGTGAGCGGCACGTCGTCGGCCTGCTTGACCCACTGCATGAAGCCCGGCACCGGCGACAGCGTCACGAAGTTGTCGAGCTTCGGCAATTCGCGGCGCAGCTCCTCGACCACCTGCTTGATCAGGAAGCTGCCGAAGGAGATGCCGCCAAGGCCGCGCTGGGTGTTGGAGATCGAATAGAACACCGCGGTGCGGGCGCGCTCGACCGGGACCGGCTCGCGCTCTTCCGCAAGCAGCGGCGCGATCGCGCCCGGGATGGCTTCGGTCAGTGCGACCTCGACGAAGATCAGCGGCTCGTCGGCCAGCGCCGGATGGAAGAAGGCGTAGCAGCGGCGATCGATCGGATCGATGCGGCGGCGCAGATCGTCCCAATCGCGGATCTCGTGCACGGCCTCATAACGGATGATCTTCTCCAGAATATTGGCCGGCGACGACCAGTCTATCCTGCGCAGCACGAGGAATCCCCTGTTGAACCAGGACGAGAGCAGGTGCACCACGTCGCGATCGAGCGCGGCGAGGTCCTTGTTGCCCTTCATCAATGAAAGCAGATCCGAGCGGATCGACACCAGCTCGCCGGTGCCGCCCGGCGCGCGATTGAGGCGGCGGATCAATTCCTGGCGGCGCGGCTCGGAGGCGAAATGCAGGTCGCTGGCGTCGTCGCCATTGGCTTTGGCGCGCCAGCTTTCGATCGCCTGCGCCAGCTTGGCGTGATCGGGGCCGAAATCGCGGGCCAGCGTCTGGAAGAACGACAGCCGCCCGGCGGCATCGAGGTGGTGGTAGCGGTCGAGCACTTCGCGCGCCAACGCGGTGCCGGAGGCTTCGCCGCGGCCGGACAGCAGCGCTTCGCACAATTCCAGCAGTTCGGAAGCATCCTGCTTGTCGTTGGCCGGGCTGGCGCGGCCGAGCAGGACGCGGCCACGTTCGGAAATCGTCGAGAGCAGATCGGAGAAGAAGGCATTGGCCATGAGCAGGTCGTATCCAGCAGGTCGTATCCAGTGAAGCCGGACCTTACACGGGATTTAAGGTCGGGAGCACTGCAATCAAGCGCATGGATCGTACGGAAATATGTCGCAGCGCGACAGCGGTATAATTCGTCGTCGCTGTGCCCGGTGGCGAATCCCGTTCACGTTTTCTCCGCGAACGCGGTCGGTGTCTTGCCGGTAACCTGGCGGAACGCGTGGGAAAATGCCGGCACGCTGGCATAGCCGAGGTCGGAGGCGACCTGCTTGACCGAAACGTTCGCGGTGCTCGACAGGCGCTCGATGGCGGCCGCGATGCGGGCGCGCTGGCACCAGCTCTTGAACGAGAGCTGCGTCTCCGCCGAGAACAGCCGCGACAGCGTCCGCGCGGAGGTGCCGACCGTGCGCGCCAGCGCATCGATGTCGTGGTCCTTCGTCGGATCGGCCAGCACGATGTCGGCGGCGCGGCGGCAGCGCGGCTCCTGCGGCAGCGGGATGAAGGTCGCCGAATCCTCGGCCTGGTGCAGCTCCAGCATCACGAGGCGGATCAACAGAGCGGTGCGCTCGCGTCCGCATGAGGCGTCGAACAGCGCCAGGATCGCCTGGTGCACCAGCGGCGACACCCGCACCACGAATTCGTGGTCGAGGCTGTCGCTGCGCTTTTCGCGCGCGAGCCAGGCCTGGTCGAAATACAGCGTGCGCATCTCGATGTCGGCAAGCACGTCGATCGCGTGCGGGAGCAGGGCAGGGACCCACACCGCGCGGTCCGGCGGCACCAGCCAGCGCCCCTTGGGCGTCGTGACCTGCATGGTGCCGCTGGCGGCATAGACCAGCTGTGCCTCGCGGTGCATGTGCGGGTCGAGCCGGACGCCCTTGCGGTAGCTGCGCGCCACCAGATGCACGCCGTCCCCGGTGACGCGCCGGTCCTGGTGGAGGGCTCTTATTGGCGGCTCAGCGATAGTCATTGGCGACATCCCGTCAGGACAAGCACCTATAACCTATTTTGGAGCAATTGAAGAATCGCGTGAGAGACGTGCCGATGAACGGTCCAAGCAACAGTCCGAGCCGGGTGATCACCTTCGTCAACGCGGCCCATTTCATCGATCACTACGCGATGCTGATTTTCGCTGCCGCCGTCATCATCATGGGCCCGGCGCTCGGCATGGCCTATTCGGAACTCCTGCCCTATGCGACCCCGGGCTTCATCGCCTTCGGCGCCGGCTCGCTGGTCACGGGCTGGCTCGGCGACCGCTGGAGCCGCCGCCACATGATGGTGATCTTCTTCGTCGGCATCGGCCTGTCGATGATCTCGGTCGGCTTCGTGCAGACGCCGCTGCAACTCGGCGCCGCACTGCTGGCGATCGGCATCTTCGCCTCGATCTATCATCCGGTCGGCACCGCGATGATCGTGTCCTATGCCGAGAAGCTCGGCGCGCAGATGGGGATCAACGGCGTCTGGGGCAATCTCGGGGTCGCCTCGTCGGCGCTGGTCACCGGCGTGATCGGCCAGTATCTCGGCTGGCGCTGGGCGTTCATCGTGCCCGGCACGGTCACCGTGCTGATCGGCATCGTCTTTGCGATGACGGTGGTGCATGAGGACCGCAAGGGCTCCAGGCAGGCCGCCGCCCAGGTGCGGGTCGCCAAGGAGGACATGTGGCGCGTGGTGCTGTCGCTCCTGATCGTGGTGATCGCGATCTCCACCACCTTCAACGCAGTGACGGTGGCGCTGCCGAAGCTGTTCGCCGAACGGCTTGCCGATCTGACCAGGAGCCCGGCGCTGCTCGGCGTGATCGCGGCCGGGGTCTATGTATTCGGCGCGATGACGCAGTACACCATCGGCAAGCTGCTCGACAGATATTCGCTGAAGACGGTGGCGCTGCCGCTGTCGTTCCTGCTGGCGCCGTTCCTCTATCTGGCGGCGAGCCTGTCCAACCTGCCGCTGATCGTGGTCTCGATCGGCATCGTGATGGGCGCGTTCGGCCAGGTCACGGTGAACGATGCCATGGTCGGCAAGTACACCACCGAGGAATGGCGCTCGCGCGCCTATGCGGTGCGCTATTTCGTCGGCTTCACCGCGGCCGGCGCTTCCGTCGGCCTGGTGGCCTGGCTGTACGACCAGGGCGGCTTCTCGATGATGCTGCGCGCCTTCGCGGCGCTGTGTCTGCTGGCGATCGCGGCCGCGATCATCCTGCCGCGCGAGATCCGCACCCCGGCGACGCAGGCGGGCTGACACGGGCGTCTTGCGCCAGCTGCCGTTGAGGAATGCGTGCGCCGACCTGCGGTGCGCCGCTCGGGCACCGCCGGCAAACCGTGACCTGGTCACGGTTCGCCAACTTTGTTCCAACCCGAAGGTGTGGTAGGTTCAAGCGGGCCTCGGGGACGACGGCGCCGGTTGCGCCTCGAGCACGCAATTTTTTTGGAGCAGCCGGAGCGCCATGGGAGAAATTCGCGACTTCAAGTCAGGCCGGTCACAGCCCGACAATACACAGCCTCCCGGCGATTCAATGCCGCGGCGCCTGGCCGCGATCGTTGCCGGCGATATCGCCGGCTACAGCCGGCTGATGCAGCTCGATGAGGAAGGCACGCATACGCGCGTCAAGCGGACCCTGCGCGACCTGATCGAGCCCACCATCGCCGAGCACCACGGCAAGCTGGTCAAGACCACCGGCGACGGCTTTATCGCGATGTTCGACAGTCCGGTCGAGGCCGTCCGTTGCAGCATCGTGATCCAGCAGAACATGATCGGCCGCAACGCGGCGGTCGCGCGAGATCACTGGATCGAGTACCGGATCGGCGTCAACCTCGGCGACGTCATCATCGAGCCCGACGATATCTATGGCGACGGCGTCAACGTGGCCTCGCGTCTGGAAGGAATCGCGGCGCCGGGTGACGTCTTCATCTCCGGCGGCATCTACGAGCAGATCAAGCACAAGATGGTCTGCGGATACGAGTCGCTCGGCGACCGCAAGGTCAAGAACATCACTGATCCGGTCCGGGTTTATCGCGTGCTGCCGGATGCAGCCGCGTACCAACGGACGCGCAGGCGCCGCGAGTCCATTCTGCTCACGCTGCTCGGACTGGCGGTCGCGATCATCGCCGGAGGCGTGCTTTGGTATTTGTTGGCGCAACCGCGCGGCAAGCCGGCCGACGTGGCACAGGCGCCTCCGTCACCGACGGCATCGCCTGCCGTCCAGCCGCCGGCACCAAGCCCGGCTCCGACTCAAACTGCAAGTCCGACCCCGGCGGCACCGACGCAGCAAGCGTCGCCTCAACCCGCGCCCTCCGCGAGTCCCACCCCGGACCTGCCGGAGCCCGAACTGGTCTTGCTTCAAGCTGGCAGCTTCTCGATGGGAAGCAATGACGATCCTTCCGAGCGGCCGATCCGCCGGGTGACAGTCAAGCCCTTTGCCATGGGCAAATATCCGGTCACGGTCCGCGAATGGAACGCCTGCGCAGCGGCCAAGGCTTGCGGCTTCACGGTCAGCGGCAAGGATGACGTTCCGGTCACCAATGTGAGCTGGAGCGATGCGAAGCAATATGTGACCTGGCTCGCCGAGCGCACCAAGAAGCCCTACCGGCTTCCGAGCGAAGCCGAGTGGGAATATGCGGCGCGCGGCGGAACGCCATCGAAGTACTGGTGGGGCGACCAGATGCAATCGGGCCACGCCGGATGCAAGGATTGCGGCGGCGACGGTTCGGCCGAGCAGCCGGTCAAGGTCGGCAGCTACAAGCCGAATCCGTTCGGCCTCTACGACATGGGCGGCGGGGTCGATCAGTGGGTCGAGGATTGCTGGCACAGGAATTACCAGGGCGCGCCGACCGACGGTGCGGTCTGGTCCGGCGGCGACTGCGCCTCGCATGTCATCCGCTCCGGCTCCTGGAAGAATGACGCACGCTATGTGCGGCCGGCCAATCGCGATAATTACGACACCAATGTTCGTTATCCGACCCACGGTTTCCGGGTCGCGCTGTCTCCCTGAGCGATCATCCCTGATCGCCAGGCTTCATGGAGGGGCTATGAAAACTGCAGGCTTGATCATGCTCGCTGCGGCACTGACGCTGTTCGCGGCCCCGGCCGACGCCCAGAACAAGCCGGCCGGCAAGGACACCAAGCTGTATTTCATCTGGCCGCGCGACGGCGCTAAGCTCAAAAGCCCGTTCTGGTGCCGCTTTGGGCTGCGCAACATGGGCGTCACCCATGCCGGCGACGACTACCCGAACAGCGGCCATCACCATCTTCTGATCGACGTGAATGAGCCGTTGAACCCGAATGAGCCGATTCCGTCGGACAAGTCTCATCTGCACTTCGGTGCGGGCCAGACCGAGACGCAGCTCGATCTGGCGCCCGGCAAGCATACCCTGCAGTTGGTGCTGGGCGACGCCAAGCACTATCCATTCAGCCCGCCGGTCCTCTCCGAAAAAATCACCATCCGCGTCAGATAGGCCGATACGGATAGCTCCCTTGCGAGAACCGGCGCTTGCACAAGGCCGCGCCGTGCGGTTTGTTGCGCGCCTGCCGGACAGCAAGATTCGGTGTGGAGGACGTCCGATGTCGTCTCGACTGCTGCGTCTGGCCGGCCTCGTTCTGGGAGTGATTGTCATGGCCACATCAGCGGATGCCGACGCCTTGAAGGATCAGATCGCGCCGACCGGAAGGCTCCGGGTCGCGATCGCGATCAGCCCGGCCGGCGGCGCGTTCTGGTCGACCAAGACCGAGAACGGCTATGCGGGCGTTCCGGTCGATCTCGGCCGCGAGATGGCGGCGCAACTCGGCCTCCCGGTCGAATATGTCGTGCATCAGAATTCCGGCCAGATCACCGACGCGGCGGCCAAGAGCACCTGGGACATCACCTTCCTGCCCAAGGATCCCGAGCGCGAGACCAAGATGACGTTCGGGCCGATCTATGAGGTTGCCGACGCCACCTATATCGTCAAGCCCGGCTCGACGATCACGAATTTCGCGGCGCTCGACCAGGACGGCGTCAAGGTCGCCGCCGTCAATGCCACCACGACGATGCGCGGCGCTATCGCCCATCTCAAGCACGCCAAGGTCACGGGCTATCAGACCTATGACGAGATCTTCAATCTCCTGAAGAGCGGCGAGATCGACGCCTTCGCATTGTCGCGCGATCAGCTCAATGCGATGGCGAAGAAGATTCCGGGCACGCGCGTGCTGGACGAGACCTTCAAGCAGACCGTCACCGCGGTCGCGGTGCCGCTCAACCATCCGCTCGCCGCGGCCTTCGCCACCAGGTTCATGACGGAGGCGATCGCCAACGGCACGCTGCGCAAGGCCTACGACAACAACGGGCTGAAGGGCTCGCCGGTCCGCACCGAGGTGAAGTGAACTAGCGGTGCGTATCGGCTCTTTCCCCCGTCACCCTGAGGAGCGCGCAGCGCGTCTCGAAGGGTCGACGGCCACCAGCCGGGCCGTCCATCCTTCGAGACGCCGCTCCGCGGCTCCTCAGGATGACGGTGATGGAGGGGCGCGCATCCTCTGGGCGACATCTGGGCATGCTGCATAATTCCGCGCCATCGCGCCGCGCGTTTCCTGCGCGACCAGCCTAACTCATTGTATTGACAGGGATTTAAAGCCAGCCGCCAGCGTCGCCGCTTGGCACATCCATTGCTTTTGATTGCACCAGTCAATGACGACTGCCGTCCTCCGGATGGCCGAGGCCAGTGCTGGCCGAGGCGAGGGGATCAAGGCGCCCGGCCCGGGCGTCTCGAGCAATCGTTGCAGCCCCATCTCCCCGGACGAGCATTTCAACCAACCCGCGTCGCTTCCGGCAGGCAACCGGCGCGGCCGAATTGCGTAAGGGGATTTTACGAATGGCCTATCTCGCTCCGTCCGAATTCGTCACCAAGATGGTGGATGCCGGCGAATCCAAGATCTTCATGTCGACGCGCGACACCGTGATCCGCGCCTATATGGCCGGCGCGATCCTCGCGCTGGCGGCCTGGTTCGCCGTGACGATCAACGTCAATACGGGTCAGCCGCTTGTCGGAGCATTGTTGTTTCCGGTCGGCTTCGTCATGCTCTATCTGCTGGGCTTCGATCTATTGACCGGCGTGTTCGTGCTCTCGCCGCTTGCGCTGCTCGACAAGCGCCCCGGCGTCACGCTCGGCGGCGTCCTGCGCAACTGGGGCCTCGTCTTCATCGGCAATTTTGCCGGCGCGCTCACGGTGGCGTTCATGATGGCGTTCGTGACGACGTTCGGCTTCACGCAGGAGCCCGACAAGGTCGGCATGACCATCGGCAACATCGGCGAGGGGCGAACGCTGGGCTACGCGGCGCATGGCGCGGCGGGCATGGCCACGCTGTTCATCCGCGGCATGCTCTGCAACTGGATGGTCTCGACCGGCGTCGTCGGCGCGATGATCTCCACCACGGTGCCCGGCAAGGTGATCGCGATGTGGATGCCGATCCTGGTGTTCTTCTACATGGTGTTCGAGCATTCGGTGGTGAACATGTTCCTGTTCCCGTCCGGACTGATGCTGCATGCAAAGTTCTCGATCATGGATTACCTGATCTGGAACGAGATCCCGACCGTGCTCGGCAACCTCGCCGGCGGCCTGGCCTTCACCGGGCTCACGCTCTACACGACGCATGTGAAGACGGCGCCGAAGCGCCAGCGCCTCGCGGCTTGATCCTCGACGACTTATGGGGCTCTCCTGTCGCGGAGGGCCCCATTCGTTTTGGGACGGTCGATGCCGCGCGCGCTGAAAATATCGGTCGGGCAATTCTCTGATCAGGGCCGCAAGGACGCCAATCAGGACTTCCACGGCGCCTTGATCCCCGACGAGCCGCTGCTCGGCCTGAAGGGCATCGCCGTGGTGCTCGCCGACGGCATCTCCTCGAGCAGCGTCAGCCGCATCGCCGCCGAGTCCGCGGTCAAGAGCTTCCTGACCGACTATTACTGCACCTCGGAATCGTGGTCAGTCAAAACCTCGGCGCAGCGCGTTCTGGAGGCGACCAATTCCTGGCTGCACGCGCAGACCAGGCGCAGCCAGAATCCCTACGACAAGGACAAGGGTTACGTCTGCACGCTGAGCGCCCTGGTCGTCCGGTCGACCACCGCGCACCTGTTCCACGTCGGCGACTCCAGGATCTACCGCGTCGCCGGCAACAGCCTCGAGCAACTGACCAACGACCACCGCGTCGTGATCTCCTCGCAGCAGAGCTATCTCGGTCGCGCGCTCGGCGTGAACCCGCAGCTCGAGATCGACTACCAGGCTCTCCCGCTGGAGCGCGGCGACATCTTCCTGCTGGTGACCGACGGGATCTACGAGCATGTCCCGGCGCGGCAGCTGGCGAAGACCATCAAAGACGGCGCCGCCGATCTCGAGGTTGCCGCGAAATCGATCGTCGAGCAGGCCTATGAGAACGGCAGCCCGGACAATCTCACCGTGCAGATCGTCCGGATCGACGAATTGCCCGACGGCGATGCCGGCGAGGTGTTCGGCCAGCCGACCGAACTGCCGCAGCCGCCGCTGCTCGACGCACGGATGCTGTTCGACGGCTATCGCATCGTGCGCGAGCTGCACGCATCGCACCGCAGCCACATCTATCTCGCGGTCGATGAGGACAGCGCCACCACGGTCACGATCAAGATCCCCTCGATCGACCTGCGCGACGATCCGGCCTATCTGAAGCGCTTTGTGATGGAGGAGTGGGTCGCCCGGCGGATCGACAGCCCGCATGTGCTGAAGCCGTTTCTGCCGCAGCGCAAGCGCAACTTCCTCTACATCACGATGGAATATATCGACGGTCAAACCCTGACGCAGTGGATCACGGACAATCCCGCACCGGCGCTGGAGACGGTGCGCGACATCGCCGAGCAAATTGCAAAAGGGCTGCGCGCCTTCCACCGCAAGGAGATGCTGCATCAGGACGTCAGGCCCGACAACATCATGATCGACAGGACCGGCACGGTGAAGATCATCGATTTCGGCTCGACGCGGATTGCGGGTGTCGCAGACGCGGTGCCGGCGGGCGTCGAGGACATCCTGGGCACCCAGCAATACACCGCGCCGGAATATTTCCTCGGCGAGGGCGGCACCGCGCGCTCCGATCTGTTCTCGCTCGGCGTCGTCACCTACCAGATGCTGACGGGACGCTTGCCCTATGGCGCGCAGATCGCGCGGGCCCGGACGCGATCCGACTTCAACCGGCTGGCCTACCGGCCGGCCGCGCATGGCGGCCGCGACGTCCCGACCTGGGTCGACGGCGCGCTGGAGCGCGCCGTGCACGCCAATCCGCTCAAGCGCTACGAGAGCTTTTCGGAATTCCTGTTCGACCTGCGCAATCCCAACGCAAAATATCTGACGACGTCATCGACCCCGCTGATCGAGCGCAACCCGGTGCTGTTCTGGAAGTCGACCACCCTGCTGCTGGCGCTGGTCGTGGTGGTGCTGCTGGCCTACGGCGCGCATCATTTGCGGTAGCGGATAGCCGGCCCTCTTCCCGTCATCCTGAGGAGCGCGTAGCGCGTCTCGAAGGATGAACGGCCCCGCTGGTGGCCGATTCATCCTTCGAGGCTCGCCCCGCTCGCGCCTCAGGATGACGGGAAGGGAATGAGGATGACGGGGAGAGGGAGGCCGACTTCAGTGCGTCCCACCCGCCGCGATCGGATCGAGGCCGCTCTTGACCAGCGCGTCGCGCGCATCTGATGAGGCGAGGAAGCTGATCAGCGCCTTGCCGGCCTCACGCTCCTTTGAAACCGTCGCGATCCCGGCGGAAAACACCGTGATCTTCTGCAACGGCTCCGGTAATGGGCCGACGATGTCGATGCCGGTCACCGGCTTCAGCTCGGAGATTTGCTGCAGGCCGATCTCGGCCTCGCCTTTGGCCACGATTTCGCCGACCGGGGTCGCCGGGATCATCCGCGCCTTGTCCTTCATCTGATCGACGATGCCGAGCTTTGCGAACATCTCGGTCGAGACATAGACGCCGCTGGCGCTGTCCGAATAGGCGACCGATTTCGCCGCCAGCAGCGCCTGCTTGACGGTGTCGGCCGAGCCGATGTCGGGCTTCGTCGCGCCTGATTTCACCGCGATCCCGATCGGCGACTTCACGAGGTCGACGCGGCTGTCGGACACCACCTTGCCCTGCTTGATGAGATCGCCGAGCGCATAGCCGACCATGATCAGCACGTCGGCCGGCTCGCCGCGCTCCAGCCGTACCGGAATGGAATTGGTCGTGGTGCCCATCGACGGCCCGAAGGCGGTCACCACCTTGTGCCCGGTCTTGCGCTCGAACTCCGGCACCAGCGCCTTGTAGGCCGCCGTCAGCCCGCCCGAGATCATGACATGGACTTCGGCGGCGGATACGGCTGAGGTGAAGGCGAGGGCGCCGATGATGGCGAGCGTGAGGGCACGGAAGGCGGTAGGCGCGCGCATGGAGTTTCTCCCTGGACGATTCTTCGGAAGCGGGTCGTCGTGGCCGGGCAGACTACTGCGCGGGCCAGTGCGTAGCTAGTGTCCTGAACCAGAAGTTCGCAACATCGCGTCGTGTTTTGGCGGGGCATTGTAGCGGCAGAAGCGCTCGATGG
>NZ_JAQOSR010000231.1:0-11073 GCF_046718885.1 Bradyrhizobium sp. UFLA01-814
GGATGAAGCGAGGGGATGTGTTCGAGCGCATCGCATCGACGAGCTATGTCGCCAATCTTCCCGATGCTGAGAAGGCGATCCTGCGCGACAAGACCGGCAGCATCCTGCGTGAGGCCGGTCTCGGCGACGCCGACGAAGTGGTGTTCCCCTATGTCACGCAGCTCTTCTTGCTGAAGCGGACCTAGACCGCGCTATTGCGCGGCGCGTCCTTGCTCGATCGCCTGCTTCAGGCGCGGCAGCGTCATGCGCCAGTAGAAGGCAACGTGCTTGGCGCCTGAGTCGGGTCCGATTTCCCAGCCGCTTCCGCGGCGGATCGGCGAAGGCGGCACCTGCTGGGTGACGGTCAGCACCGTTTCGCCGCCGTCAGGTACAAGCGTCATCGTGATCGTCGCATAGGATTGCGGAACATCCGGCAGGCCGGAGACTTGCGACCAATAGGAGTATTGGAGCCGCATCGGCGGCTCGACATGGAGGACGCGGCCCTTGTCGCGATAGCGCTTTGCGCCGATCTCCGCCTCGATTTCGATCGGCGCGCCGATCTGCCAATCGGTCCTGAAATGCGCGTTGCGCCATCTCTCGCCCGCTTTGGGGTCCATGATCGCGTCCCACACATGCGTTGGCTCCGCGGCGATGCGGATCGTCTCGGTGACGGACTGGAAGGCCGGAGGCTCATGTGTCATTGAACACTCACTTGTCGCCTACGACCTTCCATTTTCCATCAGCGCCGCGCCGCAGCGAGGGATCGCCGATGCGGATGTGTTGCGCGAGAAAATCGATGAAGGCGCGGACCCGCGCCGGCAGCGGGCCGGCGTGGCCGACATAGACTGCATGGATGTCCTCGCGGTCGCCGGGATTGAGATTTTGCAGCACCGGCACCAGACGCCCGGCCTCGATATCGGGTCCGATGTGAAACAACGCCAGCCGTGCCACCCCGATGCCGCCGAGTGTGAGCTGGCGTGCGGTTTCGCCATCGCTGGCGCGCGCCACCGGTGGCGGCAGGGCCTCCTCGATCTTTTCGGCGCGGCGGAATGGCCAGCCGCGGATGCTGCGCGGAAAGGTCCAGCCGATGCCGCGATGGGCGGCGAAGTCGGCCGGCGTCTTCGGCGTGCCGAAGCGGGCGAGGTAGGACGGCGCGGCGACCACCGCCATGCGGCTGGTGCCGAGCTTGCGCGCGATCAGCCGCGAGGCGCCGAGCGGGCCGGCGCGGATCGCGATATCCGCGCGTGCCTGCATCAGATCGACCAGCGTGTCGGTCAGCACGATGTCGAGCGTGATGTCGGGATGCTCGCGCATGAAGCGCGGCAGCAGCGGCATCACATGCAGCATGCCGAACGGAATATTGCTGTTCACGGTGAGATGGCCGCGCGGCACGCATGAGGCGGCCTCGCGTTCGGCCTCGTCGATATCGGCGAGGATCCGCTGGGCGCGCTGGTAGAAGGCCTGGCCTTCCTCGGTGAGCTGCAGCTTGCGCGTGGTGCGGTTGACCAGCCGCGTGCCGAGCCGCGTCTCGAGCCGCGAGACCAGCTTGCTGACGCCCGACGGCGTCAGGCGCAGGCTGTTCGCGGCAGCCGTGAAGCCGCCGAGATCGACGACGCGGACGAATACGTCCATCTCGCCGGAGCGGTTGGTGTCGGTGCGGGACATCTTGAATTCAAGTCACAAATGATTGGATTGCGGCCATTCTAATCCTTCCTCGCCCGGACCGCTATCTCGCTTTGCGGAATCCTTTTGTCCGGAGCGACACATGCCTGCTGCAGTCCTTGCCTTGACCGCCGGTGCCTTTGGTATCGGCACCACCGAATTCCTCATCATGGGACTGCTGCTGCAGGTCGCCGCCGACATGCAGGTATCCGTATCCGCGGCGGGCCTGCTGATCTCCGGCTACGCGCTCGGCGTATTCGTCGGCGCGCCGATCCTGACGCTGGCAACGCGGCGGATGCCGCGCAAGGCGGTCTTGCTGGCGCTGATGGCGATCTTCACGCTCGGCAATGCGGCGTGTGCGCTGGCGCCGAGCTACGGGCTTTTGATGGCGGCGCGCATTCTCACCTCGCTGGCGCACGGCACCTTCTTCGGCGTTGGCTCCGTGGTGGCGACAAGCCTCGTCCCGGAGGACAAGCGCGCCTCGGCGATCGCCACGATGTTCATCGGGCTCACGGTCGCGACCCTGCTCGGCGTTCCCTTCGGCGCCTGGTTCGGCCTGATGCTCGGCTGGCGCGCAGCGTTCTGGGCAGTGGCGGCGATCGGCGTGATCGCATTCATCGTGCTGGCCGTGCTGGTCCCCGGCCATGTCGGCGCCAACGACAAGCCTGCGCCGCTGCGCGAGGAGCTCGCCGTGCTCGGCCGCCCGCAGGTCCTGCTTGGGCTTGCCATGACGGTGTTCGGCTTCGGCGGGCTGTTCGCGGTCTTCACCTATGTGCAGCCGATCCTGACGCGGCTCACCGGCTTCTCCGACGCCGCGGTGTCGCCGATCCTGCTGGTGTTCGGCGCCGGCCTTGCGATCGGCAACGTCGCGGGCGGACGGCTCGCCGACAAGGGACTTGCGCGGGCGCTGCTGGTATCGCTCGGCGGCCTCGCCGCCGTGCTCGTCGCGCTGACGGCGGTCGTCTCGATCAAGGCATTGGCGGTCGTGCTGCTGTTCATCCTCGGCATCGCCGCGTTCGCGACCGTCGCGCCGCTGCAGCTCCGCGTGCTCGAAGCCGCCGGCGTCGAAGGGCGGACGCTGGCCTCCAGCCTGAACATCGCAGCCTTCAATCTCGGCAACGCGCTCGGCGCCTGGGCCGGCGGCATCACCATCGATCGCGGCCTCGGCCTCGGCGCGCTGCCGCTGGTGGCGGCCGTCATCACTGCAATCGGCCTGTTGCTTGCGCTGTGGAGCCTGCGCCTCGATCGGCCGATCGCGCTCGCCGCGCAGTGCCCGGCGGAATGAATCGGATCAAGGGAGCATGACCATGGAATACCGCAATCTCGGTGCATCCGGCCTGAAAGTCCCGGTGCTCAGCTTCGGCACCGGCACGTTCGGCGGCCAGGGGCCTTTGTTTTCGGCCTGGGGCCGCAGCGACGCCAGTGAGGCGCGACGGTTGATCGACATCTGTCTCGAGGCCGGCGTCAATTTGTTCGACACCGCCGATGTCTATTCGAACGGCGCGTCGGAGGAGATCCTCGGCGCCGCGATCAAGGGCCGCCGCGACAAGGTGTTGATCTCGACCAAGACCGGCCTGCCGATGGGCGACGACCCGCTCGATGCCGGTACGTCGCGATATCGCCTGGTCGCCGCGGTCGACGCCGCGCTGCGCCGGCTCAACACCGACTATATCGACCTGCTGCAGCTTCATGCCTTTGATGCCGTCACGCCGGTCGATGAAGTGCTGTCGACGCTCGACACGCTGGTGCGCGCCGGCAAGCTGCGCTATGTCGGCGCCTCGAATTTCTCCGGCTGGCATCTGATGAAATCACTCGGTGTCGCCGAGCGGCATGGCTGGCCGCGCTATGTGGCGCACCAGGTCTATTATTCGCTGGTCGGCCGCGACTATGAATCCGAGCTGATGCCGCTCGCGCTCGACCAGGGCGTCGGCGCGCTGGTCTGGAGCCCGCTCGGCTGGGGCCGCCTCACCGGCAAGATCAGGCGCGGCCAGCCATTGCCCGCCAACAGCCGCCTGCATGAGACCGCGCAGTTCGGGCCGGCGGTCGACGACGAGAAGCTTTACGCGATCGTCGACGCGCTGGACGTGGTCGCCACAGAGACCGGCCGCAGCGTGCCGCAGATCGCGATTGCTTGGCTACTCACGCGTCCCAGTGTGTCGTCGGTCATCATCGGTGCACGTGATGAGGCGCAACTGCGCGACAATCTCGGCGCGGTCGGATGGTCACTCTCGGCGGACCAGATCGCGCGTCTCGACCGCGCGAGCGCGGTGATGCCGGCCTATCCGTACTATCCCTACCGCATCCAGGAGGGCTTCGCGCGCCTCAATCCGCCGCCGGTGTGAGTCTGTCGCAGACCCGGTCTCACGCCTGGATGGTGTGCTCGCAGACCTGCCGGCGGTATTCCGCCGGCGTGACGTTCATGTGCTGCCGGAACACGCGATTGAGGTGGCTTTGATCGGCGAAGCCGGCGAGCAACGCGATCTCCTTCAGCGCGACGCGGTCCTTGCGCAGATGCTGGCACGCATGCTCGACCTTGCGCCGCAGGACATAGGCATGCGGCCGCATGCCGTAATGCACGCGGAACTTGCGAGCGAACTGCACCGGCGTGCAATTGCAGATGTTCGCCAACTCCTCCAGCGTGATGTTCCGGAAGATGTTCTGCTCGATATAGTCCTCGATCAGCCGGGCATGTGCCGGGCGGAAGCGTCCTTGCGCGCAGGGCATCTTGAACTCGATTGCCGCATATTTCCGCAGGATGTGCACGCTCGCCTGCAGCGCCAGCGCATCATAGCAGAGGCGTCCGCCCGGACCTCCCGAGGCAACCTCCTGAACCATCTGGTCGTTGATCCAGGTCAGCATCGGATCTTCGGCCTTGAGCAGATCGTGCAGCTCGATCGCCTCGGCGTCGCGGTCGAAGGCATCGCTCGCCGTCTTCATCATGAGGGCGGGGGAGATATAGAAGTGCGTGACCTCGATGTCATTCTTCCAGTGCCAGCTTGATGGCTCTGCGCGGGTCAGGAGTGACGTGACGCCGCGACCGACGTGATCCTGCTTCCATGCGCCGGTGACACGGCGGTTCATCGACGTCGTGCCGTCGCGATAGAGCACGAGGAGGAAGTTCTCCGATGGCGGGACCCAGATGTCGGACGGCGCATAGCGGAAGATGCGCAGCCGGAAATCGTTCCTCCCGACTGAGGCGCTATCCAGCTTCAGCTCGCCGGGAGCGTAGCGCGGCAGCTCCTCGACCGTGATCAACTGGCCCATCGCGCGAGCCTCCTCCCTGGGATTCGTGGCGCGGTTGACCGCTTGTTCTTGGCCGGACGGCTGAGCGCAGAATAGGCCGCTTTCGCCATTTGCCAAGGAGACCAATGGCCGGTCGGGCAATTGAACGGCGGCGTTCCAGAGATTGTCGGTTTCGTCCAAGCCGCGCGGCCGAACGGCCCGTAGCCTGCTCTGCGTTTCGGCGACAGCGCGAGCGGTCGAGACCCAAATTGACGCAACGCACCATCATCCGGCGACACCGCGGGTGGGAAGGTGCGTGCGAGAAGCCAGACACAGGAGGAAATCATGACCGAGACCGTCACAAGGTCGAATGGAAGCAATGGTGCGCATGCAACGACCAAGCTCGACGCCGTGGTCGTCGGCGCCGGCGTCGCCGGTCTCTATCAATTGTTCCGCCTGCGTGAGCAGGGACTGAGTGTGAAGGCGATCGACGCCGGGTCTGGTGTCGGCGGCACCTGGTACTGGAACCGTTATCCCGGGGCGCGCTTCGATTCCGAAGGCCACACCTATCAGTACCTGTTCTCCGAGGAGCTCTACAAAGGCTGGAGCTGGAGCGAGCGATTCCCGGGCCAGCCGGAAATCGAGCGCTGGCTGAACTACGTCGCCGACCGCCTCGACCTCGGGAAGGACATCCAGTTCGGCACCACGGTGAAGAGCGCGCACTTCAACGAGGCGACACAACGCTGGCTGGTCGCGACCGACCAGGGCGACGTGATCGATACCCAGTTCCTCGTCACCTGCTGCGGCATGCTCTCGGCCCCGCACGTGTCCTTCCCGGGACAGGAGACGTTCAAGGGCAAACTGTTCCACACCGCGCGCTGGCCCAAGGGGCCGATCGAGCTCGCCGGCAAACGCGTCGGCGTGGTCGGCAACGGCGCGACCGGAATCCAGGTGATCCAGTCGATCGCCGGTGAGGTCGGCCATCTCAAGGTGTTCATCCGCACCCCGCAATACATCATCCCGATGAAGAACCCGAAATGGGATGCAGCGGACGCCGAGGCCTACAAGTCGAAGTTCAAATTCCTCACCGAGCGGCTGCCGAAGACGTTCACCGGCTTCGAATTCGATTTCGAGCACGCCTGGGCCGACCTGACGCCACAGCAGCGCCGCCAGGTGATCGAGGACTGCTGGAACGACGGATCCCTGAAGCTGTGGGTCTCGTCCTTCGCGGAACTGTTCTTCGACGAAGCCGTCAACGCCGAGATCACCGAATTTGTGCGCGAGAAGATGCGCGAGCGGATCAAGGACCCCAAGCTGTGCGAACAGCTGATTCCCGCCGATTACGGTTTTGGCACGCACCGGGTGCCGCTGGAGAGTAATTTCCTCGAGGCTTTCCACCGGCCCAATGTCGAGATCGTCAGCGTCAAGAACAATCCGATCGCCCGCATCACGCCTGAGGGCATCCAGACCGCCGACGGCACGGTGCATGAGTTTGACGTCATCATCCTGGCGACCGGCTTCGACGCCGGAACGGGAGCGTTGACGCGCATCGACATCCGCGGCCGTGACGGGCGATCGCTGAAGGACGATTGGGGCAGGGACATCCGCACCACGATGGGTCTGCAGGTCCATGGCTACCCGAACCTGTTCACGACAGCGGTGCCGCTCGCGCCCTCGGCCGCGCTCTGCAACATGACCACCTGCCTCCAGCAGCAGGTGGAGTGGATTGCCGATTGCATCAAATATTTGCGCGGCAAGAACCTGAACGTCATCGAGCCGACCAGGGATACCGAGGATCAATGGGTGGCGCATCACGACGAGACCGCCAACGCAACGCTGATCGCGAAGACCAACTCCTGGTACCTGGGCTCCAATGTCGAGGGCAAGCCGCGCCGGGTGCTGTCCTATTGCGGCGGCGTCGGCACCTACCGCCAGAAATGCGACGAGGTCGCCGCCAGCGGCTATCGCGGCTTCGCCACGCAGTAGGGCTACGCGGGTCAACATCAAAAAACACAGGAGGAAGACAATGAGCACGAATTTCAGTGCATCCGCCGATGCAATCCTTGACGGTGTCGTGACTTCAAACCCGCGCGTTCCCGGCGTCGTTGCGATGGTGACCGACCGTCATCGCAACATCTATGAAGGTGCCGCCGGCAAACGCCGGCTCGACCAGCCCGCGGATATGACGACCGATAGCGTGTTCGCGATCTTCTCGACCACCAAGGCGATCACCGGAACGGCCGTCCTTCAGCTCGTCGAGGAAGGCAAGCTCGATCTCGACGCGCCCGCCAGGACCTACGCGCCCGACATCGGCAAGCTCCAGGTGATCGAGGGTTTTGACGACAAGGGCGAGCCGCGGCTGCGTCCGCCGAAGCGCGACATCACCACCCGCATGCTGATGGTCCATTCCGCGGGTCTGAGCTACGACTTCATCAATCACACCTATAACCGGCTGGCGCAGGAGAAGGGCCAGCCCAGCGTCATCACGGCGTCCAAGGCGTCGCTGATGACGCCGCTGCTGTTCGATCCGGGCGAGCGCTGGGAATACGGCACCAACATGGATTGGTGCGGCCAGATCGTCGAGGCCATCACCGGCAGGCGGCTCGGCGAAGTCTTCAAGACACGCATCTTCGAGCCGCTCGGGATCATGGATACGACGTTCGAGCTCACCGACGCGATGCGCCGCAAGCTCGCCGGCATCCACGCCCGCAATGCCGACGGCTCGCTCACGCCGATGGATTTCGAATTGCCGGCCAAGCCCGAAATCCACATGGGCGGCCACGGGCTTTACGGCACGATCGGCGACTACATGCGCTTCATCCGGATGTGGCTGAACGACGGCGCCGGCGAGCACGGGCGCGTCCTCAAGGCCGAGACCGTGCGGATGGCGGAGAAGAACCATCTCGGCAACAACAAGGTCACCGCGATCACCGGCGTGATCACCGCGCTCGCCAACGACGCCGAGTTCTTCCCCGGTCAGTCGAAGTCCTGGGCGCTGAGCTTCATGATCAATGACGAGCAGGCTCCGACCGGCCGCCCCGCCGGCGCGCTCGGCTGGGCCGGTCTCGCCAATTTGTTCTACTGGATCGATCGGCAGAACGGCTTTGGCGGATACTGGGCGACGCAGATCCTGCCGTTTGGCGATCCGACGTCCTTTGTCGGCTACATCAATTTCGAAACGGCGTTCTACGAATCCCTGAGGCTGCGCAAGGCGGGATAAAGCATGATCCGGAAAAGTGCGAAGCGGTTTTCCCTGCGACAAACGCGAAGCGTTTGCGCGGAGATCATGCTTAAACAAAGAGCCAAGGCGCGATGACGATTCAACCTAATCTCATCGCGCTCTAGAGGGAGCTCATCGGAGCGCGCCAAAGCTAGCTAGCTCCGAGCAACTCCGTGATCAGCCCCGCCGCCTTGATCCCGGTGCCGCTGATGATGACGACGGTGCGCTCCGCCGGCCGGATCGCACCGCGTTGCTTCAGCACGTCGAGCGCGGCGGCGGCCGAGGCCGAGGTCGGCTCGACGAACAGGCCGGTTTGCGCCAGCCGCTTCAAGGCGGCGACGATGCCGTCTTCCGGAATTGCCACCGTGCCGCCGCCGCTCTCCTGCAGCGCCGCGATCATCTGCTTCAGCCGCAGCGGGTGCTTGATCGCGGTGCCCTCGGCGATGGTCTTGCGGACCGCGCGATCGACCGGCGTGTCGACGCCGGCGGCAAAGCTGGCATCGACCGGCGAGCAGTTGAGCGGCTGCGCCGCGAACAGGCGCGGCAGCCGCGCGATCTGCCCGGCCGCGAAGAGCTCCTTGAAACCGATATAGCAGCCGAGCAGGCTGCTGCCGGCACCGACCGGCATGATGACGTTGTCGGGCGCGGTGAAGCCGAAATCTTCCCAGATCTCGTAGGCCAGCGACTTGGTACCCTGCAGGAAGAACGGCTGCCAGTTGTGGCTGGAGTAGAAGATCTGCTTCGACTGGCGGATCGCTTCCGCCTCGGATTCCTCGCGCGGGCCTTCGACCAGCTGCACCTCGGCACCGAAGGCGTGCATCTGCGCCACCTTCATCGGCGACGTCGTCGCCGGCGCAAGGATCCTGACCCGCATCCCGCCGGCCGCGCCATAGGCTGAAACCGACGCGCCGCCATTGCCGGAAGAGTCCTCCAGCACCCCATTGACGCCGAGCTGGCGCAGGAACGACAGCATCACCGTGGTGCCGCGATCCTTGAAGCTTGCGGTCGGATTGAACCATTCGAGCTTGAAATGCGGCCGCAGATCGCCCCACGCTTTCTCGACGGCAGGCGTGCAGCCTTCGCCCATCGTGATCGGCTGCCTGATTTCGACCGGCAGCGCCGCGCGATAGCGCCACAGCGACCGCGTCGCGCGATCGATCTCGTCGCGGGAGATGCCCGGCAGTGGCGTTATCAGGAGCGGCTTGCCTTCGTCGGAGCACCAGCGCGGGATATCCAGCGGATACAGTTTTCCGTTGAGCGGGTCGATGTAACTGGGTGAAGGCATCGCTATTCAGTCCTCAAGGCACGGTCCGGCCGGACACATCGCGACCGAGCACGAAAGCCGGCAAGGTCGTAAGGCTGTCGCGGACCGTGATCGGGGCCGGCGCCCCTTCCGGCAGGTTCATTGCGGCCCGATTATGCCACCAAGTCGGCAGATGCACACGTGCCGTGCCGAACAGATCATAGGCCGATCCTGCAACGAACAGGCATCGATTGGCCGGGACCGGCAGTTCGTCGAGCGCGAGCCGATAGGGTTGCGGCTGCGGCTTGTAGTAGCCGGCGCGCTCGGCCGTCACGAACACGGTGAGGGGAACGCCGAGGCGATCGGCGGCAATGCGGCCGAGCCGCTCCGAGCAGTTCGTCACGACGCCGAGCGCGACGCCGGCACCGTGCAGCGTTTGCAGGACATCGCGAACCTCGGGCCAGGGATCGAGCTCCGCATAGCGTGCGCCGAGCTCTGCGGCGCGTTCGAACGGCAGCCCAACGTTGCGCGCGGCCTCGCCCACCAGGTCTTCATAGGGCCGGTAGCGCCCGGTGGCGTAGGTGTTTTTGAGATACTCGGCCCGCCAACGCAGCCCGGCTTCGTCGGAGCCCGCGACCTTGTTCCAGAGTGTCCAGCTGTCGAGCAACGCCGTCAGCAGATCGAACAGAACGGCGTCATAGGCTCGGGTCATGGGCTGCGCTCCGCCTGCTACCATCCGCGAAACCGCTCCCATTGCCGGACCGCGCCGGAGCCGGCGGCGACGACATGATAGCGATCGTGCTGGGCCCCGGTCGCGCAGGCGTGGTTCGGCAGGATCCGCACCTTGGTGCCGACCGGCAGCGTCACCTGCGGCGCCGTGCTGCCGGAGCGGAGAGCGATGATGCCGTGCTCCTGATTGGTTTCGGTCACGATCAGGTCGCGATACGGCCGTCCATCGATGTCGCAGACGATGCCATAGCCCTGGTCGACCGGCTGCTTCGCGGTACCGCGATCGCGCGACAGCGCCATCCAGCCGGCGTCGATGAAGGTCCAGCCGCGGTCGGCGCGATGGCCGATCACCGTCGCGAGCACCGACAGCGCGATGTCCTCGACCGCGCAGACCTCGATCCCGGCCATCACAAGGTCGAACATCACGAAGACGCCGGCGCGCACCTCGGTGACGCCATCGAGCCGACGCGCGAAATGCGCTGTCGGCGTCGAGCCTACGCTGACCACGGGGCAGGGCAGTCCGGCCGCGCGCAATGTTTCGGCGCAAGCGACCGCGGCGGCGCGCTCCTGCTCGGCTGCCTGCTCGAGCGCCGCCACGCTGCGGCAGGAATAGGATTCGCCGGCATGCGCCATGACGCCGCGCAACTCGGCGCCGCCTTGATGCAGCGCGCGGCCGATCTCGACCAGCCGCGGGTCGTGCGCGCCGACCCCGGCGCGATGGCCGTCGCAGTCGATCTCGATCAGCACCGGAATGCGGTCGCTTGTTGCGCGGGCCATCGTGGTGACGGCCGCCGCCTGCTCAAGGCTGTCGAGCACCACGGACAGGTCCACGCCCTGCCGCCGCAGCGCGGCGACGCGATCGAGCTTCTGCGGCGCGACGCCGACCGCATAGAGGATGTCTTTCACGCCTGCCGCGGCAAACATTTCGGCTTCTTGCAGCGTGGAAACCGCGGCCGGACCAGCCGGACTATCCATCACGGCGCGCGCCGCCGGAACTGATTTCGCGGTCTTCAGATGC
>NZ_JAQOSR010000232.1:0-10905 GCF_046718885.1 Bradyrhizobium sp. UFLA01-814
ATCGGACGTCTGCCGCCCGCGAGCGTATTCGGATGGTCGGGTTCGAGCACAAAGCCGAAGCCGCGATTGTGCAAGAGGACCCCGCACTCGGGGGCGACGATGCCGCTGCCGAAATCGTCGAAGATGGAGTTGATGAACGAGACCGCGGTACGATCCTTGTCGACGACGGACAGAAACACCGTGTCCTTGTGTTCTGGCGTCGCGACCGGAACGACGTCGACCAGCCGCGAGTTCTGCGATATCCGGCCGGTAAGGATGTCGGCACGGGCCGAGCTCTTCATGCGTTCGACGGGTACTGGTGCGGCATCGGGATCGCCGACGAAGGCGTCCCGCTCCGCATAGCCGATGCGGGCAATTTCGGACAGCAGATGATAGCGTTCGACCGATACCGGGGCGAAGTCTGCGACATTGTATCGGTCGAGCAGATTTGCCATGGCAAGGACGGCCACGCCCGAGCCGTTCGGCGGGCATTCCCACAATTCGTAGCCACGATAGGACGTCGATATCGGCGTCTCGTATCGGGGCCTGAACGCGGCAAAGTCCTCAAGCGTGTGAAAGCCGCCCAGCGAACGAAGCGTCTTCACCATGCTTTCTGCGATCCATCCCTCGTAGAATACATCCGTCCCCTTAGCGGCGATGTCTTTCAGAGCGCGAGCGAGCGCCGGCTGCACGTGCAAGTAGCCCGGCTGCGGCGCTTCCCCCGAAGCAAGAAAGACCGAGGTCGTCGCAGCCAGACGGGACAGCTTCGGCACCTGCCTGCTCCAGTCCCGGGACAGCCGCTCGGTGACCGGATAGCCGTTTTCCGCAGCTGCGATGGCCGGTGCAAGGAGGCGCGCCAGATCGAACGTTCCGTGGTCCTCCGTGAGCCGCGCCCAGGAGCGCACAGCGCCCGGAACAGTAACCGTGTGGACGCTTTCGGGATCGAGCGTTCTGATTCCGGCTTCCGCGAGCATGCCTAGGCTTACCGCGGCCGGCGCAGCTCCGGACCCGTTAAGCGCAACGACCGGCTGCCCTTCCCGCTTCAACAAGACGAAGCAATCCCCGCCGACACCTGTCTGGGTCGGCTCGACGACGGCAAGCATCGCTCCCGCCGCTACGGCGGCATCTACGGCGTTGCCGCCATCGCGTAGCACATCGATCGCGGCCAGAGTGGCGAGCGGGTGCGTCGTAGCGGCCATGCCGTTCACGCCGAACGCTTCCGAACGCCCCGGTGACTCGAAGTTTCTCATGCCTCACCCTTCCGGAATTGGCGGCGCCTAAAAGGAAGCGAGGCCAGCATTGCGCAGATCTGTAACGAGCATGGAGGACGGCGCGTGCGTGATGCACAAGGGCGGCTTTGCGTTCGCGGTCGCAAGCTGCGGGGTGAGGCCACAGGCCCAGAACAGCGGGATCTCGTGCGGAAGCACCTCTCCCGAACCTACCTCCCTGTACCTCTTCGACAGGTCCACTCCGATCAAGCCGGGATCGCCGATATGAACGGGAGCACCATGAACGTTCGGGAAGCGCGACGTTATCTGGATGGCACGAATAGCCTCCCTGGCCGCGAACGGTCGCATCGTGACCACCAGCTTCGCGCGGAAGTCACCGGCAGGCATCGTATCTACGGTCGTCTCATAGACGCCAGCCACTTCGCCACGCTCGAGATACCTGAGCGCAATTCCCGCTTCCACCAAGGCGTACTCGAACGAAAAGGAGCAACCCAAAGCGAAGGTCACCAGGTCATCCTGCCAGAGCCGGGATATGTCGGTCACTTCGTCCGCGAGCTGACCATCGCGAAAGACGTGGTACCGCGGCACATCGGTGCGGATGTCAATGTCCTCCCCCAGGGTGGGAAGACAGGGATCGCCGACATCCGACCGGGCAATCAGGGGGCATGGCTGCGGATTGCGTTGGCAGTACAGAAGGAAATCTTCCGCATGGCTTCGAGGAAGAATGCAGATGTTCGCTTGCACGCGATCCGGTGCGAAGCCGGCCGTGTAGCCGGCATAAGCACCGGAGCGCACCGCCTTACGGACCGAGGTGACGTCGCGCGTATCGAAATCAGGAGCCCGACTGTTCATGGCACCGCCTTGGTCGCAGGCGCCTCGACGGGCGCGTAATCCGACATCGGTCGGGCCATTGTATCGGTCGCGAGTTCGAGCGAACGTCCGCCAGTTTCACGTCCAAGCAACGCCATGGTAACGGCCTGCACGAAAAGTAGCCCGCCGATCGTGGACAGCACCGCAGCGACGCCCCAGTTGTTGAAGAGATAGACAACGCCGAAGGGAACCACAGCCGTCGTAAGCCTCGCTATTCCGACACAGACGGCGTTGCAGCGCATACGAACGGACGTCGGGAAGAGCTCGGGCAAATAGACCGCCTGGATCGTCGCGAGAAGAAAGTAGATCAGCGCGAAAGTGGCAAAGCCGATGCCGACGGCCGCGACCTGTGAAGTGGCCTGGCCGAACAGCACTGTCATGATGGCCGCACCGATAGAGCCGCCGATGATCGCGGCGCGTCGACCCAGGCGATCGACCCAAAGCCGGGCGACGAATGCTCCCGTTGGCGCGCCGAGCGACATGAGCGCCGACTGGCCGAGGGTCTGGTTGATTGGGATGCCCTGCTTGAGAAGGAAAGTCGGGATCCACGAGACGAGGCCATACAGGGCTGCGAACATGACGACCTGCAAAACCGTTCCGAGGACCAGAGGCCGAATGAACGCCTTTTGCCAGATCGACCCCGGAGCAACTGCGGGCCGCCACTCCGGAGCGCCAAGTTCGCCGTGCTCGCTGCGCGCCTCGTGCTCGATAGCCGAAACGACCTGATCCGCTTCGCTGAACCGCCCCTTTACTTCCAGCCAGCGCGGAGACTCGGGAAGCGCCTTTCGAAGCCATAAAATGATCAGTGCTCCGACGCCGGGGACTGCGAACATGATGCGCCAACCGAATATCGGGATGAGCGCCCAGCTCAACAGGGTCGACACCAGTAGTCCCATGCTGGAAATCATCGAGAGTGTGGAAACCCAGCGCCCGCGTTGCTGCGGCGGAACGAACTCGGCAAGCGTCCCATAGCCCAGGACGATCTCGGCACCGAGGCCAACGCCACAAAGGAACCGCAGGAAAACGACCCACTCCATGTTGGGCGCTGCGGCACCTGCGAGAGACGCCAGGCCGAAGATCGCCAAATTCCACTGGAACGTCACCCGGCGACCGAGCATATCCGCGACGACACCCGCTCCGACCGTTCCCAGAAACATGCCCAGGAACGTCGCGGACACGAAATACGCGTTCAGGTCGAGACTGGAAAAGCCGGTTGAGAGAAATACGCCGAGCACTGCGCCAGCTATGTAGATGTCGAGGTTGTCAAAGAACATGCCGCCGCCCACGAGGGCGACGATACGCTTGTGAACCCTGGAGATCGGAAGGCGGTCGAGGCGCGCCGATACCGAATTGGCTTGCTGCATTTTCTCCCCTTCTGGATTTTGTGATTGTTCTACTTATCGCCTTGCGACACAGTCGATTTCGACCAGAGCGCCCCTTACGAGATCGGTGACGCCGACGCAGGTCCTCGTCGGTCGATGATCCGGGTGAAAAAACCGGGAGTAGACCTCGTTCATCTCGTCGTAGTCGCGCTTGAAGTTGGTAAGAAATGCGCGGACGCTGACCACGTTTTCCATCTTCAGGCCGAGGCTCCCCAGCACCCGTTCCATGTTCTTGAGGGTCTGCTCCGTCTGCGACGCGATACCTTCAGGAAGTGGCGCGCCGGGGTCATCAAGATTTCTCGCAAATTGACCCGTCAAAAATACAAATCCATCAGTCTCGACCGCGTGGCTGCTCGGCGACATCGACGGGGGTAACCCCGGCACCGTGTGGCGCGTAATCGTGCTCATCATCACCTCGTTCGGAATCTCTCAGGCCCGGATCCGGCGCAAATGCCGTCCGCATCGACGACTGTCATGGAGGTGACAGTATTGCGCTCTGTCGAGAAAAGGCCTCTAAGTGGGGCCGGATCCCGTGATTTTGTTGCGCGCCATGGCACCGACACAAGAACTTCGCTTGAATGACCTTGATCCTCAGGATCTTGCGATCCTGGAGATTCTTCAGCGAAACAACACAACTCCACAGCGGACGATCGGAGAAATGGTCAACCTGTCCGCGGCTGCGGTGCAGCGACGGATCAGCCGTCTGGAAAAGCACGGCGTCATCCAGGGTAACGTCGCCATCCTGAACCCCGCGTCAGTTGGTCAACCAATTACCGTTCTGGTGGAGGTCCAGATCGAGAATGAGCGGCTTGACCTGCTGGAGGCGTCGAAGGGGAGTTTCGCCTCGGCCCCGGAAGTGCAGCAATGCTACTACGTGACGGGAGAAACAGACTTCGTGCTCGTCGTAACAGTGGGGTCCATGCAGGAATACGAACAGTTGACCAAGCGCCTGTTCTTCGAAAACCACAATATCAAGCACTTCAAAACCCTGGTCGTGATGGACCGGGTGAAGGCGTCGATGGCCTTGAGCCTGCCGAAGTAAGGATCGCGAAATCTTGCCGCTATCATCCATCTCTGCGGCACAGGCAACGCATTGGCCTTCGTGCGCCGCAGCTTCCAGCCGGCAGCGGGCGAGCGCTGCGGCGACCACCTCGTCGCGGCGTACATAGCGAAGGTCAACGGGATGAAAAGTAAATTTCTGAAGCCGAGCGACAGCAATTGAGTGGGAAGTCGCACACCGCGCACGAACCCTCGGCGCAAGGTCTGCACATGCGATCGCAACTCTATATCCTCCAGAAAAGGGAGGATCAGCTCTCCTTCATACTTCCTCTTTGATCTTCCAGTGCACATGCCGTGCACTCGCAGCCCTATAACCTATTGAAACTCTGAACTCTCACTCCAGTCCATTGTTGAGCCTTCCGGAGCCATCTCATGCCAATCATGCCAAGGCAAACCGTCTAAGCCCCGGTTTGTCTGAAGGGTTTCTTGCCAGCCCACAATCTCATTAGGCGCCCGATCGGCTGTCCGACGCGTCAGCGTCTCGCTGTAGCCACCAGTGCAGCAAGGAGAACACCGGATCGGCCTCCAGGTGATGTTCGAACACCCCTTTGACCTCGGTTCCGATGACCACGGTCTGCCGGGGATCGCCCAGCAGATTACCCACCATGCGTACGCCACCGGCGTGTGGGAGCTCAACGAGCAGCGCGAGATATGGGTCGCACTGCTTTAGCGCCGGGTGGGATGGATGCCACACGCGTTCCCAACTGTAGATGCGGCCAGTCGGCTCGACGTCAGTCCACGTGAGATCAAGGGAATGACAATTGTGGCAAATCCATTCGGGCCCGAACTGCCAGGTGCAGCAGCGATCGCAGCGTTGCACCAGTAGGCGATTTTCGCGCAAGCCCATCCAATAGGGGGTCGAGAGGCCGTCCGGCTCGCCTACCGGAATGGGCAACCCGACAGCGAGATAGTGCGTAGGTCCACTCATAACGTTGCCTCCGAACCCAGGATGAGGTTACTGGCCGGCGTCACCATCGGGCCGCCGATCACCAACGCAACATCATTTCGTCGAGCCTGGCTCGTCGACGCGCCACGCACCTGACGAACCGCTTCCAGCACCAGCTCAAAGCCGTGCATGTAGCATTCGGCAAGGTTGCCGCCACTGGTGTTGAGCGGGAGCCTCCCGGACGGAGCGATCAAATTGTCGAAAGTCAGGAAGTCGTTGGCCTTCTCGGGCCTGAAGAAGCCATGCTCCGCCAGCGCCATCACGACACCGCCGGTGAAGTTCTCGTACGCCTGGACCACGCCGACATCTGACGGCCCTACCCCGGCCATGCGGTACAGATCGGGGGCAACTGTGTCGAAGCTCGCGGTAGCGTAGAGCGGCGCGTTGTGCGCCGTCGCGGCTGCACGATGGCCCGAGCCGAAGGCCGCACCGAGTACGTAGGCCGGCTTGGACGCGAAGTCCTTGGCGCGCTCTACCGATACCAGCAGCAAGGCCGCCGCTCCGTCATTCTCCATGCAGCAATCGTAGAGATGGAATGGCTCCACGATCCAGCGCGAGGCATCGTATTTCTCCGCGTCCAGCGGCTTGCCATGCATCACGGCACGCGGGTTGGCCTGGGCATGATGATAGGAGGCGAGAGCAATCGAGCGTAGCGCCTCCTGCCGCACGCCATGCTCGTGCATGTAGCGCTGCACTCGCATGGCAAAGCGCTGCGGGGGCGCCAGCACACCATATGGCATCAGATAGGACCGTTCGCCGGAAACGGTGTGAATCCCGGCTGCCTGTCCGAAACGGCCATATTGGCCCTGCGCCAATGAACGGAACACCACGACACAATCGGCAAGGCCCGCGACGATCGAGGCGGCCGCGTTGGCGACCGCCGCGCAGCAACCGCCGCCGCCTCCGCCCCATTGCATGGTGGCGGAGCGCAATCGATGCGTGCCCAGCGCTGCAGCCAGCCGTGACGCCTCGCTGCGATCGTCGCTGTAGGAAGAGAAGCCATCGATCTCGCGGGGATCGAGCCCGGCATCCTCGCAGGCCGCCAGGATCGCCTTCAGCGCGAGCTTGAATTCCGGAACGGGAGAAGCGCCATGACGATAATATTCGGTTTCACCGATCCCGATCACGGCCACGCGGCCCCGCAGCGTGCGCCCGTCTCGCGCGCGCCCGGTCACGGCCTGGCATCCCGTTGCGAAGGCGGGCTACCGAAGGCCCCGCCCTTGGCGAGGCGCGCGACCTCCGCCTCATCATAGCCGAGCAACTCGCGCAGCACGTATCCGGTGTGCTGCCCAACGGTCGGTGCCGCAACGGGATCAACGATCGGCGTCCGCGAATAGCGGATCGGCAGGTTGACATTGGGCACCCACCCCACCGCCTCGTGCGGGATCCGGGTGACGATCCCGCGCTCCCTCGCCTCCGGTGAGCGGATCGCCTCGCCGACGGTCCGCACCTGGCCACAGGGGACGCCAGCCGCCCGCATCCGCGACTGCCAGTGCGACCAGGGCTGCCGGCCAAAGGCATCGCCGAGAATCGCGAACAGCTCCTCGCGCCTGCGGATTCGGTCAGGGCCGGTTGCATAAATCTCGTCCGCCGCAAGGTCCTCGCGCTCAAGGACCTGCGCCATCAGGCGCTGGAAGATCTTGTCATTGCCACAGTTGATATAGAAGGAGCAATCGCTCGCTAGGAACACGCCCGACGGACACGTGTCCGGGCTGGTGTTGCCGCTTCGCTTCGGATCGGCGCCATTGAAGAGCGATTGCATTGTTGCGTAGCCGGTCATCAGGACGGCATTGTCGAACAATGACACCTCGATGGCCTGGCCCTGCCCGCTGCGCTCCCTCCCCAACAACGCGCCAAGGATTGCATTGCTCGCCATCATCGCGGTGCTGATGTCCATCACCGGCGACAAGGCCCGCACCCCTTCCCGGTCGGCGTAGCCGTTCATCGACACGAAGCCGCTCTCGACCTGCGCGATCGGATCGAAGCCGAGCCGGTCCGCAAACGCCCCGTCGCGGCCATAGGCCGACACCGAGCAATAGATGATCTCTGGCTTGATCTTGCGGCAGCTCTCATAGTCGAGCCCGAGCCGTGCCATCACGCTCGCCGAAAAGTTTTCGACGAGGACGTCCGCCGTCGCGATCAGCTCACGCGCAACCTTCAGGCCCTCCGGGGACTTCAGATCGAGAGCAACGCTGCGCTTGTTGCGGTTGGTCCAGAGGAACGGCGCACCGTGCTTGAGATCGGGATGCACGGGGGGATAGCGGCGCAGATCGTCGCCGCGGCCCGGCGCCTCGATCTTGATCACCTCGGCGCCCATGTCGGCGAGGATCATGGTCGCAAACGGTCCCGCGATGAAATGCGAGAAATCGATCACCCGAATCCCCTCGAGCGCCTTTGGCGCGCCGGGAGGACGAGGCGTGTGCTCGGGGAAATCGGCTTCGAGCTGGTCCAGCATCGGGATATCCGTTGGTTTGAGAAATGTTGATCCGAGGACCGCGGCTGTCGTCAGTTACTCTTCGGTGGCTCGACGAGCGGGCATCCACCCTGGTCGAGCGGCCGGAAGGCTTCCGGCCCGGACAACACGCCGACCTGCTCCAGCAGATCCCACTTGCTCTTCGACGCAGTCGGGCTCTTCACCTTCAGGATATACATGTTGTGAATGGCGCGGCCGTCGGCGCGCACCACGACCGGCCCGAACAGAGCGTCGTCGATCGGCGTCTCCTTCAACTTCTGGATCACGGCCGGCGCATCATTGGTTCCTGCCGCCAACGCCGCGTTGAGATAGGCCAGCACGGACGAATAGACGCCGGCATGGAAGGCAGTCGGCGATTGCCCATGCTGCCGTTCGCCGAATCTGGCCGACCATGCGCGGCTGGCATCGTTGAGGTCCCAGTAGAACGGCTGGGTGATGATCAGCCCCTCGCCGACCGCGAGGCCGCTCGACTCAACATCGTTGGTGGTGGTCAGCAGCGCCGCGAAGGTACGCCCACTCTGCTTCAGTCCGAACTCGGCGGACTGCTTGATCAGGCTGACGGTGTCGCCGCCGGCGGTCGCGAACGCGATCACGTCGGCGCCCGAGCTGTCGGCCTGCAGGATGAACGAAGCATAGTCCGCATTGTTGATCGGCACATTGACCGACCCGAGAACGGTGCCGCCACCGGTGCCGATCACCGCCGTCCCGTCGCGCACCATGGACTTGCCGAGCGCATTGTCGGTGGCGATGAAGTACCATTTCTTGCCACCGTGACGCACGAGATAGGTCCCGATGGTGTGAGAGGCCGCCCAGGTGTCGAAGGTCCATTGAATCGTATTGGGTGAGCAGTATTTTCCGGTCAGGTCGGAGGACGCCGCACTCGACGCGATCAGCGCCGCCTTGGTGCCGCGCACGACCTCGTTGACGGCGAGCCCGACGGCCGAGTTCGGCACATCGGCGACTGCATCGACCTTCTCCTGATCGATCCAGCGGCGCGCGATTGCGGCGCCGACGTCGGCCTTGTTCTGGTGATCGGCCGAGACGATCTCGACCTTGAAATCCGGATGAAGCCGCATGAAGTCCTCGGCGGCCATTTTTGCCGCCGTCACCGAACCTTCCCCGGCATTGTCCGAATAAGGGCCGGACGCGTCGTTGAGCACACCGATCTTGAGGGAGCGCGCAGCGTCCGCCGACGCGGGCGCACTGGCGCAAGCGGCCAGGAGGGCTATTCCGACAATACGCGAAAGATACTTCATTGTTTCCACCCGTCGAATGTTGTTGTCTTAGAGATCGAGCACGAGCGTGCGGGACTTGGCGCCCGAGCAGCAGATCATGACGCTCTTGTTCGCCGCCTGCTCTTCCTCGCTCAGAAACTGGTCGCGATGATCGGGTATGCCCTCGAGCACGCGCGTCTCGCAGGTGCCGCAGACCCCCTCGGTGCAGGCGTAGTTCGCGGCGATCCCGGCATCCAGCAGCGCGTCGAGGATGGTCTTTCCGGCCTCGACCGCGATGGTGCGGTTGCTTCGCGCCAGCTTGACGTCGAAGCCGCCCTCGGTGGCCGGGGCTTCCCGTGCCTTGAAATATTCGACATGCACGCGATCGGCCGGACGATCGACCGTCGCCGCCTCGAACGCCTCGAGCATGGGCTGCGGACCGCAGCAGTAGAGATGCGCGTGAGCCGGCGCGTTCCTGACGATCGCCGGCAGATCGAAAACCCGTCCCGATCGCTCGTCGTCGAAATCGACATGGACCCTCGATCGATACGTGCCGAGTTCGTCGAGAAATGCGGCGGCGGCGCGCGTCCTTGCGGCGTAGAACAGGTCCCAGCGGCATCCGAGCGCTTCCAGGCGCCGGATCATTGACAGCAGCGGCGTGATGCCGATGCCTCCGGCGATCAGGACCGAATGCTCAGCCTCTTCCTGAAGCGCGAAGTTGTTGCGCGGCCCGGAGATCGCGATGATGTCCCCGACCCTGACAGCGTCGTGAACGAAGCTGGAGCCGCCGCGGCTCTCGGCATCCTTGTTGACCGCGATGACGTAGCGATGCCGCTCGCACTGATCGTTCACCAGCGAGTAGCTGCGGATCATGCCGTTCGGCAGATGCAGGTCGATATGGCTGCCGGCTGTGAACGGGGCCAGCTTGCTGCCCGTCCGCGCGATCAGCTCGTAGGAGTGGATCCGCTCGGCCTCGTAGCCGATGCGCTTGACCAGAACCTCCTGGTTGGATGCGCTCACAGCTCGTACCCGAAATCGGCACCGAGCTTCGCCCGCATGAACGGTGCGCCGGCATCGACCCAGGAATCCTCCGGCGGCAGCCGCAGCGACACCGCCCGCACCATGAACACGTCGGGGTCCAACACCCCCTTCGGCTTGATCGCGTGATCGCGATAGGCGCCGAGCGCCTCCAGGATGAAGCGCCGCGTCATCGCAATGCCGGTATCGCTCGAACAGAGCGTCTCCCTGGTGCGATCGAAGATCGGCGAGACGCCACTCTGGCACGCACCGTCCTGCACCCAGAGCCCCGGCAGGCCCGAGAACCAGGTGGTCCGCTGAGCCTCGTAGTCGAACTGGAAACCGTTCTGCGGGTTGTATCTGGTCCAGTAGCCGGCATACGGCACCGTCACCGGGTGCTGCACGAGCGCGTGGCGGCTGGCGTGGCCACTCTCGCGGCCCTTGTGTCCGTCGGCGAAGACCTGCCGCGTCTTCTCCAGCAGCGGCTCCGACGGATGATAGGAGAACATGATACAGAGCGTGTTCTCGTCATCGATCGGCACCCAGGCATGCCCGCTTAGATCCGGGAACGGAGACAGCGGGGGCACCAGCGTATAGAACGGCAGAAGGAACTGGTTGACCCGCCAATACAACGTGTTGGCATCGTAATTGCGCCGCGCGGCGATGCTCATGCCGAAATCCTGCTTGATGCATTCGAAGGTGGGGCGCAGGTCGCGCTTCTGGATCCAGGCGCTCG
>NZ_JAQOSR010000233.1:0-10521 GCF_046718885.1 Bradyrhizobium sp. UFLA01-814
TCGACGCCTTCACCTCCGAGGAATGTGCCAACTACCTCAAAAATTCAGGCTATCGAACTTAATGCCATCACGCTTTAACGGACCGTCATCCTGAGGTGCGAGCCCTTGCGAGCCTCGAAGGATGAACGGCCCCGCCGGTGGCCGTCGATCCTTCGAGGGCCGCTGAAGAAGCGGAGACCTCCAGCGACAACGGCGGAGCCGTTGCGCGGGGATGACGGTCCAATCAGGCTGCTCGGGGTTACATCCCCTGCGGGCAGTTCACCATCCAGGGGATGCCGAACTGATCGACGCACATGCCGAAGCCGTTGGAGAAGAAGGTCTTGCCGAACGGCATCGTCACCGTGCCGCCCTCGGACAGCGCCTTGAAGCGGCGTTCAGCTTCCGCGGGATCCTCGACCTGCAACGCGACGTGAAAACCCTGCGGCTTCTGGAAGTGGCCGGGCGGGGCGTCGGACGCCATGATGATCTCGCCGTCGATCGTGAGGCGGGCGTGCATGATCTTGTCTTTCCAACCGGGCGGCGTCTGCATCTCCGCACTGCCCTCGCCGTAGGGGAAGGTGTCCTCGATCCGCGCGCCGAGAACCTTCTCGTAGAATTTCAGCGCGGCGCCGCAATTGCCGTCGTAGGAGAGATAGGGGTTGACTTGCATCGCATGCTCCCTTGGGTCATTCGAGCCTCGTCCCGATGGTATCGGAACGAGGGCTCTGGATTGTTATCTTGACACGTTTTCTTGACGCGAACCGGTAGCCACTTCGCGCGAAAACGCGCTACTTTTCAGTCAGCTTCTTCAGATTGGCGAGACCGACCTCGAAATCCCTGCCGATCATGCGATCCAGGTTCATGAACACCTGCATCACCTTCGACATGAAGACGGCCGGACCATACATGGTCCATGTGACGCTGGTCGCATCTCCCTGCGGCAGCATTGTGAACTCGGCGGTGTTGTGGCCTTCGAACGGCTTGATGAAGTCGAGCTTGATGACGATCTTCGACGGCGCGGAGGATTGCAGGATCTCCATGCGGCCGGCACCGACATTCTTGTTGCCGTCCCAGGCGTAGACCGCACCCTGCCCGCGCCCGGCGCCGCTATAGATGCGCTCCATGGCCGGATCCCGGTTCTCGTAGGGCGACCAGAGCGTCCACTGATGGAAATCGTCGATCAATGGAAAGATCCGCTCGGCCGGCGCGTTGATGCTGATCGCACGCGTGACGCGGAGCGTGCCCGGCTTGGTCGCCGCGAGGACGAGGATGACGGCGATCGCGACGCCGAGGACGATCGCGATGATGGCAATGGTCTCCAACATGACAGTCTCCACAAGGATGGATTGAACAACGGAAGCGTTTTCAAGCGAAGTGGGTACCGGTTCGCGTGAAGAAAACGCGGCAAACAAGCAGCTCACCGGCGAAACGGAAACATTGCGCGCAGATTGCCGTCGCGCAGATAGAGCCCACCCCACAACATCAGGCCGAGATAGAGCCCGAACAGCGTGTGGGTGAACAGCGGGCTGCCGATCCGCACATGTGATGCGATCGCGCCGCCGAGATAGCCGGTGAGCAGGATCGCGCCGAGGATCGAGGTCGGCGGCACCGAGTAGAGCAGCGTGCAGACGATGGTGATGATGCCGAGGCTGCGCGCCAGCGCATCGCTCGCACCGAAGCCCATCCTGTCCATGGTCTCGGTAACAACAGACAGCGGCACCAGCTTGATCGCGCCGTCGAACAGCAGGAACAGGACGACCACGCCGCTCATGACGCGTCCGGTGATGCGGGCGGGCTTTGAGACTTCGGTGTCGACGATCGTCGGCATGACAGGCTCCGTAACGCTTGGTGATGCTCTCTGCCTTCATGACGAACGGCGGAGTACGGGGCCGACACCCCCGGTGAAGATTTTTGCATGTCGTCGCAATGCGTGATCGAGGCTCCCGGTGCGGGAGCTCGAGTCACGGGCATCCGGCCAGATTCAATGTGGTTTGCCCCTTCAACGGGGTCGGCCCCGCAGCTCCTTACCCTCAGTCACCTTGCGTGAAGAAGGCTTCCTCGCTGGGCAGCGAAGGCGGTCCGTGAGCCGCCCCTTTGACCGCCGCGAACGCGTCGGCAAGAAACAGAGACTTGGCGCTCTCCCTGGCGAGTTGTTCGATGCGGGACTGCAGCTCCCTGACCTTCTGTGGATTGCTTTCGGCCAGATTGGTTTTTTCCGACGGGTCTTGCGGGATATTGTACAGTTCGGTCGCCGAAGGGAGCGGTGTCCGCCAGATCAGCTTCCAGTCACCTGCGCGCACACCGCCGCGGAATGGCTCGATGTTGTAGACCACCTCCTGCCTGGGCGAGGGGGCGCCTTCGCTGACGGTGGCCCAGACGTCCAACCCATCGAGCGGCTTTCCCTTACCTGGCTTGGCGAGGTTGGCGCCGGCGAGGCCGGCGAGCGTCGGGAACATATCGACGACGTGCATCATCTCCCTCACCTCGCCGGCTCTGATTTGCCCGGGCCAGTTCGCGAATGCGGCGACGCGGGTCCCGCCTTCGTACAGCATGCCCTTTCCGCCGCGGTACGGACCGTTGTCGGCTGGCAGCTTCAGCTTCGACACGTCGGCATCCCCGGCAAGGAGCGCGGTCTGGTTGCCGCCATTGTCGCTCATGAAGACAATCAAAGTGTTCTGGCGCATCTTCTTCCGGTCGAGCGCGGAGACCAGCTTGCCGATCTCGTCGTCCATGCACGTGATCATGGCGGCGTAGGTGCGTCTCGTCGGATCTTCGATGTGACGGTACCTGTCGATGTATTCCTTCGGAGCCTGGTAGGGCGAGTGCGGAGCGGTAAAGGCTAGATACAGAAACAGCGGTGTCTTTGGATCATGGGCGTCGATTTGCGCGACGGCATCCGCACCCCACAATTGAGTGACGTAGCCCGGCTCGTTCACCGGCTTGTCGTTGCGATACCAGTCGCGCACGTTTGCCGATGAATGGGTGAAGTAATCGACCTCGCCCACCATCGATCCATAGTGGTAATCAAACCCGCGTTGACGCGGCCAGAACTTGCGGTCGGCGTGCCCAAGATGCCACTTGCCGACCATGGCGGTCCTGTAGCCCGCTTCCTTGAGCGCCTGCGGCAGCAGCCATTCATCGGTCGGCAAGCCGTATTTGGCGGGCGTCGGAATGACCAGGGTTTGCAAGCCGTAGCGGCACGGATAGCGGCCGGTCATCAATGCTGCGCGAGTGGGAGTGCACATCGGCTGGACGTAGAATTGCTCGAGCCGGGCCCCGTCCTGCGCAAGCTTGTCGATATTTGGGGTCTTGATGTCGGAGCCGTGAAATCCGACGTCCTTCCATCCGAGATCGTCCGCGACGATGTAAACGATGTGCGGGCGCGGCGCGGTCGATTGCGCGGCGGCAGACGTGGGGTTCGCAGGCGCAATTGAGGCCAACGCAAGCATGGCCAGGACCGAGCTGCCGTTCAACAGGAGATCGCGGCGATTTATTTGGCGATTGCCTTGCGCTGAATGCACCGATTCATCGAGCGGGCGATCAATCATTTCATTCTCCGGGCAATGGTTTTGTGTGCAATTCACGCAGGCTACTGCGGAGGTGCGTCGCAGGGAAGCAGGCAATGGCGACAGCCGGCGTCGTTTCGCGGCCCAGCGGCAATCGGGGCTTCGGGGGAAGCATCGCTTTCGGGGAGGAAGCGATACGGGCTCAGGGCCGCACATGACGGCCGCGCGACAGCCTGACGACTATTTCCCCGCCTTCGCGTTGCGCGGCTGGCTGTCGCGCATCAGGCGGTCGATATGCATGCGGATGTGGGCGGCCTCGGCGGTGGTGTTGGCGAGCGCGATGGCGCGGTCGAAGGCGATGCGGGCCTCCTCGTTGCGGCCGAGCTGCATCAGGAAGGCGCCGCGCACGCCGAAATAATGGAAGTAGTTGGCAAGCCGCGGCGCCAGGGGCTCGATCATCTCGAGCGCAGCTTCCGGCCCCTTCACCTTGGAGACCGCAACGGCGCGGTTGAGCGTGATCACCGGCGACGGCTGCATGACCTCGAGCGCACCGTACAGCAGATCGATCTGGGTCCAGTCGGTATCCTCGGGCTTTTCCGCACGGGCGTGCAGCGCTGCGATCGCCGCCTGCACCTGATAGGGACCGCTGCGGCGGTGGCGCATCGCCTTGTCGATCAGCGCGAGGCCCTCGGCGATCTGCTTCTGATTCCACAGGCTGCGGTCCTGGTCGTCGAGCAGGATCACCTGGCCGTCCGCATCGAAGCGCGCCTCGGCGCGGGCGTGCTGCAGCAACAGCAGCGCGGTGAGCCCCATGATTTCGGGCTCGCTCTGGAACAGCCGCAGCAGCAGGCGGGCGAGGCGAATCGCCTCCTCGCACAGCGGCGCGCGGATTTCGGCGGTGTCGCCGCTCGCCGAATAGCCCTCGTTGAAGATCAGATAGATCATCGCCGCGACCGAGGCGAGCCGCTCGCTGCGCTCGACCGCACCCGGCGTCTCGAACGGCACGTTGGCATCGGCGACGCGCGCCTTGGCCCGCGTGATGCGCTGCTCCATCGCCGCTTCCGAGACCAGGAAGGCGCGCGCAATCTGCTTCACCGTGAGACCTGAGACGATGCGCAGCGCGAGCGCGATCTGCTGCGTCGCCGGCAGATCCTTGTGACAGCAGATGAAGAGCAGCCGCAGAATGTCGTCGCGATAGTGCGAGCCGTCGAGCCGCTCGGCGATCTCGTCCTCGGCGTCGTCGAGGTCGGAGATCGCCTGGTCGTCGTCGGGCAGCGGCTGCTGCTTCTTGTTGCGGCGGACCTCGTCGATCGCGACGTTGCGACCGACCATGATCAGCCACGCCGCGGGATCGCGCGGCGGGCCGTTCTGCGGCCAGCTCTTCAGCGCCCGCAGGCAGGCGTTCTGGAACGCCTCCTCGGCGGTGTCGAGATTGCGGAAGTAGCGCAGCAGGGCGCCGACCGCCTGGGGACGCGCGGACGTCAACGCAGCATCGATCCAGGCGGTGTCGGTCACGCTCACGCCTTGGTACTCCCCTGATTGAAGTAGCCGACCGGGCGGATCTCATAGGTGCCGCCGGGATTGGCCTCGCCGAGGTCGCGCGCGATGTCGAGCACCTCGTCGAGGTTCTTGCCCTCGACCAGATAGAAGCCGAGCAGCTGCTCCTTGGTTTCGGCGAACGGGCCGTCCAGCACCAGCGGCGGATTTTCCTTGCGCAGCGTGGTCGCCGCGGTGGTCGGCAATAGCCGCGCCACCGGGCCGAGCTTGCCCTGCTTGGCGAGTTTGTCCTGCACGACGGACAGTTTCTGCATGACGGTGGCGTCGTGTTCCTTGCTCCAGGAGCCGACCATGTCTTCGTCATGATAGCAGAGGATGGCGTACAGCATCGAAAAGGCATCTCCGTTCATTGCAAGAACGAACGATTATGCCCGCTGCCGACAGGGGGCGCGAAAGAAATTTAGGTTCCGGATGCCGGCGATGGATTTTGATCGAGGCTCCATCGCGAGCTTCGACAAACTGGACCTTAGCCGCGGCAGCGGCGCGTCCGGCCGTCGTCGCGACGATGAGCACGCTGTTACCAATAGACGCCGTAGCGGGCGGCGATCCGGCACGCCTTGGCTTCATCGCTCTCGCGATGGCGGACGTGGCTCCTCGTCACCGGACGGGACGCCTGCTGCTTGCGGGGACGGCCGGGCCTCGCCCTGCGCTGGAGCAACGGCCGGTTGCGCCTGCGCCGGCGCATCAGCGTTTGCGAGCACGAAGCCTCGGCTTTGATCGGCGTGGGCCGTGGCGCCGGCAGCGAGGATGAAAGCCGACACCAGGATCAGTTTGCGCATGGAAGTTCTCCCCTGTTGATGGCAGGAGATGAGTGCGGGCTCGACCCGTTATGTGACATACATCACATTGATGTTGGAGGTATCGGGATGGGTAAGGGCGCACTCGCGCTGCTGATCAATGGCGGCTCGGAAAACTGGTCGTCGGCGCGCTGGAAGGCGCGGTTCGACGCGGTCTGCCCGGATCGCCGCGTGGTGCTGCTGCCGGACGGCGCGCTCGATCCCGCCGAGGTGCATTACGCCGCGGTGTGGAAGCCGAAGCCGGGCGATCTCGCGGCGTTCAAGAACCTGCGCGTCATCTTCAATCTCGGCGCCGGGGTCGACGCGTTGATGGCCGATCGCTCGCTGCCCGACGTGCCGCTGGTGCGGGTTGCGGTCTCCGATCTCACCGACCGCATGACCGAATATGTCGTGCTGCATGTGCTGATGCATCACCGCCAGGAGCTCTATTTGCGCGAGTCGCAGCGGGTGAAGCGCTGGGCTCCGGACTATCAGTGGGCGGCGAGCGCGATCACCGTCGGCGTCATGGGGCTCGGCACGCTCGGCGCCGCCTCGGCGCAGGCCCTGCGCGCGCTCGGCTTTCGCGTCGTCGGCTGGAGCCGCAGCGAGAAGCGGATCGACGGCATCGCCTGCTATCACGGCGCGGACGGGCTCGACGCATTCCTGCGCGAGACCAACATCCTGGTCTGCCTGCTGCCGCTGACGCCGGATACAAGGCACGTGCTGAACCGCGACGCGTTCGCGAAGCTGAACCGCGAGAGCCCGCTTGGCGCGCCCGTCATCATCAATGCCGGCCGCGGCGGCTTGCAGAACGAGGCCGACATCCTGCGCGCGCTCGATGACGGCACGTTGGGCGCCGCCTCGCTCGACGTCTTCGAGACCGAGCCGCTGCCCGAGGCGAGCCCGTTCTGGAGCCACCCGAAGGTGGTGCTGACGCCGCACAACGCCGCCGACACCGACGCCGACGAGATCTCGAAATATGTCGCGCAACAGATCGCGCGCTTCGAGGCCGGCGGCGCGCTGGACAACCTCGTCGATCGCAAGCGGGGGTATTAGCACCGCCGTCACCCCACACAGAGTGTCGTCCCGGCGAAAGCCGGGACGACAAGTGGAGAGGCCGCTTCTCAGCCCATCCCGGCAACGAGTTCGGCGAGCCGGTCGTAGGCGAGCTCGACGCCCTTCTGGATGCCGGAATTGAGGTGACGCTGCTGACGCAGGCGTGAGCGGTCTAGGATTTGCGCGCGAAGGTGACGTGGGTCGCGTGCGGGCTCGCGACATGCGAGACGACGGCATAGCCGAGGGCGGGCAGATCGAGGCCTGCGAACAAACTCTCGCCGGCGCCGAGCGCGACCGGCGGCAACACCAGTTGCAGCTCGTCGAGCAGGCGCGCCTGCAGGAATTGCCGCACCACCGAGACGCCGCCGCCGACGCGGATGTCCTTGTCACCAGCAACTGCGCGCGCCCGCTCGAGCGCGGCGAGCATGCCGTCGGTCACGAAGTGAAAAGTCGTGCCGCCTTCCATCTCAATGTCCGGCCGCGCGTGATGGGTCAGCACGAACACCGGCGTGTGGTATGGCGGATTGTCGCCCCACCAGCCCTTCCAGGCATGATCCGGCCATGGCCCGCGGATCGGGCCGAACATGTTGCGGCCCAGGATCCAGGCGCCGATCCCCTCCATCGACTTGCGGGCGATCTCGTCGTCGAGCCCGGTGGTGCCGCCGTCCTGGCCGGTCATCGCGCGAAAGGTTCTCGTCTCGAAGAACCAGGCAGCGGGCAGCGCCAGGCCGCCCACGCCGAACGGATGTTCGAGGCTCTGATTCAGCGCCGCGCCAAATCCGTCGATCGAGACCGTGAATACTGAAGTCCTGACTTTTCCCATGATGTTCCGCTTCCGTGAGTGGGGAGACCTTACGGAAGACGGTCGGGAAAAACAGCGCCCGACATTTGCTCGGTAAGAAAATTTGGGCGGCTATTTCGCCCCGCACAGCACGTCGATGGCACCCTTCACGATCGCCTCGAGCTCCTTGCGCGGCACGCGGGCACGGGCGCGGATCGCGATGGTGTGGATGGTGGCGGAGGCCAGATGCGCCAGCGACGCCGGATCGGTCCCCTCAGGCAGTTCCCCGCGCTCCTTGGCATGGCGGAAGCAGATGCCGAACGCCTTGTCGAGCTCGGTCAGGCCCTCGACCACCATGGTGCGGATGTCCGGATCCGACACCGCCTCCGACGCAGCCGTCATCACGGTGAAGCAGCCGCGCGGGCCGGACTCGCCGGAGAGATAGATGTCGAGCGCGATCCGATAGATGCGCTCGAGCCGCTCGCGCAGCGGCGCGTCGGCGCGGAAGATGTCGACCATCGCGGCGCGCGCGTCGTCGCGATAGCGCTGGTAGCTCTTGATGTAGAGCTCGCGCTTGTCGCCGAACGCGCCGTAGAGGCTCGGCCGGTTCATGCCGGTCGCCGCGCTCAGATCGTCGAGCGAGGTCGCGGCGAAGCCGTCGCGCCGGAACAGATCGAGCGCCTTGCCGAGCGCGACATCGGGCTCGTAGGCGCGCGGCCGTCCGCGGCGCTTCGGGGCGACCGGCGCCGCGATTTTGGCAGCAGGTGGCGGCTTCCTAGTTTTTTGTACCATTTCGCATTTAATTCCTTGACGCCGCCAATATTATCCAAGACAGTACAAAAATCAACAACGGCCGGACATCCGCGCCAGACACTGGAGGCACCCATGGACCTTTATTTCTCGCCCCTCGCCTGCTCGATGGCGACCCGCGTCGCGCTCTATGAAGCCGGCCAGCCGGCCAATTATCTCGAGGTCGATCCGAAGACCAAGGCGGTGCGCAACGACGGCTCCGACTTCAACAAGGTCAACCCGCTCGGGCTGGTGCCGACGCTGCGCACCGACGACGGCGTCGTGCTGACCGAGAACGCTGCAATCCTGCAATATGTCGCCGACCAGTTTCCGCGGGCCGGCATCGGCACCGTATCGAACGCCGAGCGTTCAAAGCTGCATCAATGGCTGTGCTTCATCGGCACCGAGCTGCACAAGGGCCTGTTCCTGCCGCTGCTCGACAAGAAGGCGCCGCCGGAGGCCAAGACCTATGCGCTGGAGAAATACGTCTCGCGACTCGACTATCTCGAGGACCACCTGAAGGGCCGCGACTACCTGCTCGATCATTTCAGCGTCGCCGACGCCTATCTCGTCACGGTGATCAACTGGACCATGGCGACGCCGCCGATCGAGCTCGCGAAATGGCCGGCGCTGAAGGCCTATTACGAACGCCTGCGCGCCCGTCCCTCGGTCGCGAAGGCGATCGCCGAGGAATTCGAACTCTACAAGGCCGAGATCGCGCGGCATAAGGCTGCGGCGTAGGGGCACTGAGAGGCGAAGGCTCCGAGCGCGGGGCCGTCCACCCTTCGAGGCTCGCTCCGCTCGCACCTCAGGGTGACGGAGCGAGGATCCGCGCGCTTAACTCGAGCCGCGCACTCAATCTCATCCCCGTCATGCTGAGGAGCGCGGAACGCGCGTCTCGAAGCACGACGGCCCGGCTCCCGCCGCTTGTAAGTAGCCCGGATGGAGCGCAGCGCAATCCGGGAAGGGTATTGCAACAGGAGAGACCGCCCCGGATTTCGCTTCGCTCCATCCGGGCTACGCGCCAGTCAAAACGGCTCCGGCCCCAGGCCCGGCACGTCGGCCGGACGCGGGCCCGGGGCGGGCCAGAGGAAACGGCGGTCCTTCTCTGCGATCGCGATGTCGTTGATCGAGGCCTCGCGGCGACGCATCAGGCCGTGCTCGTCGAACTCCCATTGCTCGTTGCCGTAGGAGCGGAACCAGTTGCCGGCGGCGTCGTGCCATTCGTACTGGAAGCGGACCGCGATGCGGTTGCCGTCGAACGCCCAGAGATCCTTGATCAGGCGATACTCCTGCTCCTTTTCCCATTTGCGGGTCAGGAAGGCCACGATCGCCTCGCGGCCCTGAAAAACCTCGGAACGGTTGCGCCAGCGGCTGTCCTCTGTATAGGCGCCGGCAACCCGAACGGGGTCGCGCGAATTCCAGGCGTCCTCCGCCATGCGCGCTTTCTGCGCGGCGGTCTCGCGGGTGAAGGGTGGCAGCGGCGGGCGTGACATCGGCGATCCCTCGCGGTTGTTTTGTCACGCGCAAATCTATCGCCGCGCCGCGCAGAGTCGATGGGTCGTTTCCTATCGGCCAATAGTTAAGCCAGATCGGCCTTCATCAGCGCACGGATGGACTTCGGAATCGGCTGTGCCCTGCCCTGACTGACGAAGGCGACGCGCACCTGCGCCTTCACAAGCACGTCATCACCGCGCCTGACCTCCTGCGCGAGCATGATGGAGGCGCCCTTCACCGCGATCGGCCAGGTCACGACATCGAGCATGTCGTCCATCCGCGCGGGCTTCAGGAAGTCCAGCGTCATCGAGCGCACCACAAAGGCGAAGCCGCCGGTCTCCTCCTGCGCTTCATCGAACAGCGCCTGCTGCTCGGCGCCCATCAGGCGGAGATGATTGGTGCGGCCGCGCTCCATGAAGCGCAGGTAATTGGCGTGATAGACGATGCCGGAAAACTCTGGTTTGACGATATCGCAACAGAAGTCTAACGCCTTGATTTCATTGGGTCGCTGGAAGACCATAGCATGAACGAGGGGCAGATTTATCTAGGCCATTCCATAGCAAGCCTCAGCGACTTCGGT
>NZ_JAQOSR010000234.1:0-10447 GCF_046718885.1 Bradyrhizobium sp. UFLA01-814
ATCCTAAGTCTCGTGGGCTCGGAGATGTGTATAAGAGACAGGACCAAGCGTCTCCGATCAGAAGGGGCGCGGTCCAGCCGACGGTGCGCGGGACCAGCAATCCCTGACATTGGAGGAGGACCGAGGTGGGCGTCATCATGATCAAATGCCCGCGGACGGGACGTGCGATCAATACCGGCATGAAATCCGACCGCGAGACGTTCCGGCGCAGCACCGTGTTCTTTTCGCGCAGCTATTGCACGAGCTGTCGGACCAATCACGAATGGTTCGCCAGGGACGCGTGGGTCCACGAACCCGAGCAGGAATTGCGCAAGGCGTCCTGACACCTGCGTCTGCGTTGCAACCGCATTCAATGGCTTCGTGATCGCTCAGCACCGGCGCCGCGCGCATGAACCTTGTCGCCATTGGTCCACGGCCGGGCGTGCGAACGCGGGGGTCCATGTGGCGGCGCGCCGCGACCGGACGACTTGATCCCCTCCGCGGATACGATGCGGTCGATCCTGCCGCGCATGATCTCGTAGCACTCGCAGGCCGCAGTTTCGAGCAGCGGCCTGTCGACCTCGATCGAGCTCCGCCGGTTGGAGCGGATTGCGCCCGAGGCGCGAAGCTTGTGCACGACGTGGGTCACGGTCGTTCGTCGCACACCCAGCAATTCCGACAGCGTCTCCTGCGTCAACGGCAGCGTGTCGTCGCCGATCTGATCGTGAACCTGCAACAGCCACCGGGCCAGGCGGGCCTCGACGGAATGGAGCGCATTGCACGCCGCGATATGCTGGAACTGGACCAGCAACGACCGCATATGGAGCTGCACCGCACCGGCAAGCGCGTGACTGTGCGCGAGTGCGGCGTGAAATCGTGCCGGCGAAATCTGCCACGTCGTGCCCGCGACGCGAACCACCGCGGTCATCGGCGAGCGTATCGACCTGAGTGTCGACAGGATGCCGACGGCGCCCTCGTTGCCGATCATAGTCGTCGCGACGGCCTGTCCGTTCGGCATGTCCATGACGAACGCGATCAATGCCGTGCAGGGGAAATAGATCTGTTCGACGAGGTCGCCCGACCGCACCAGCACGGCGTCGCGTTCGAGCGACACCTTGCGGAGATGAGGCGCAAGCAAATCAAGGTCGGCGGGCGGCAAGGCCGCCAGAAGGCGATTACCTATGCTCGACCTGCGTTCCATCACGGAACAGCTCCGCAAGACGGAGGCGCGGCTCGCTGCACAAACCTGCCGTGGCGCCAGGCCGAAATACGCAACGAACTGACCGCGCCGGAAAGGTAGAATACGCCGTAACGGGAAGAGTTCCAATGGATTCAGGTCAGCCCCCGACCGCGCTCGCGTAACGGGACGGCGCTCCAGCCGGGCTCGACGAGGGATCATGGCTTGCCTTCGCGGAGGCTTCGGCGAACGCGTCGTTGCTACTCCCCGCGTGATGACGGCTGTTGCTGTCCGCGGAATCCCGTCGCCAGCACGTAGCGCTCCGACGAATCCTGCCGGCTGGCGGCCGGCTTGACGTGGCGGACGGTGGCGAAATCGCGCTTCAGCTGCGCCACCAGCTCGGCGTCGGCGCCGCTCTGGAACACTTTTGCCAGGAACGTGCCGCCGGGATTGAGCACCTCGCCGGCGAAATGCGCGGCGGTCTCGACCAGGCCGATGATGCGGAGCTGATCGGTCTTGCGATGGCCGGTGGTGTTGGCGGCCATGTCGGACATCACGATGTCGGCGCGGCCGCCCATCATCGCGATCAGTTTTTCCGGCGCGTCATGATCGAGGAAGTCGAGCTGCGCGAAGGTGACGCCGGGGATCTCGCCCATTTCCAGCAGATCGATTGCGACCACCTTGCCCTTGCCGTCGGCGGCACCGGTGCGCTTCGCCGCGATCTGGCTCCAGCCGCCGGGCGCCGCGCCAAGGTCGACCACCGTCATGCCCGGCTTGAGCAGACGATATTTGTCGTCGATCTCGGTGAGCTTGAATGCCGCGCGCGAGCGGTAGCCCATCGCCTTGGCCTTGGCGACATAGGGATCGTTAAGCTGGCGCTCGAGCCAGAGCTTTGACGACAGCTTGCGCTTGCCGCCGCTCTTGACCGTGACGTGCAGCCGCCCGGTGGTGTCTTTCGCCATACTGCTTCTCTACTCCCTCGCCCCGCTCTTGCGGGGAGAGGGTTGGGGTAAGGGGCTGGTTCCGCAATGAAGGTGAGAGATGCGCTCGTGGAGAGTCCCTCACCCGGATTGCATTGACATGCAATCCGGCCTCTCCCCGCAAGCGGGGCGAGGCAAGAGAAGCTCTAGCACGCCCGCAGCGCGCCGTCCTCGCGCATCATCTCGACCAGCATGCCCTCGCGCAGGCCGCGATCGGCGACGCGGAGCCGCGGCATCGGGAACGCATTGCGGATCGCATCGAGGATCGCGCAGCCGGCGAGCACCAGATCGGCGCGCTCGACGCTGATGCAGTTGTTGTTGACGCGCGCCTCATAGCTCATGCCGAGCAGCCTCTGGATCGTCGCGGTGACGTCGCAATCGTTCATCCAGATGCCGTCGATGCGGCGGCGGTCATAGCGCGACAGATTGAGGAACACGCCGGCGAGCGTCGTCACGGTGCCCGAGGTGCCGAGCATGTGCATGTCGCGCAAATCCTTGCCGTGCCCGGCCGCGAACGGCGCGACGTGCCGCGCGACCTCGTCGATCATCTGCGCATACAGATCCCTGGTGACGTTCTTGCCGCCGAAATGTTCGGCCAGCGTGACGACGCCGAGCGGGATCGACATCCACGCCTTGATGCGTGGCGGCGCGTCGGGTGCGTTGGGGTCGCGCTCGATCCGCACCAGCTCGGTCGAGCCGCCGCCGATATCGAACAGGATGGCGCCCCGCCCCTTCGGATCGAGCAGCGGCGAGCAGCCGATCACGGCGAGCGTCGCCTCGGTCTCACGATCGATCACCTCGAGCTTGATGCCGGTCTCGGCCGCCACCCGCGCGCGGAAGCTCTCGGCATTGCCGGCGGCGCGGCAGGCCTCGGTGGCGATCAAGCGGAGCCGGCGCGCCTTGCGATAGCGGATCTTGTCGCTGCAGATGGCCAGTGCGGCAATCGCCCGCTCGATCGCGGCCTCGCTGATCGAGCCGGTGGCGGCGATACCCTCGCCGAGTCTGATGATCCGCGAGAAGGAATCGACCACGCGGAACCCGTCGCCGGTGGGACAGGCGATCAACAGCCGGCAATTGTTGGTGCCAAGGTCCAGCGCGGCGTAGACGCCACTTTCCGCCGCTGCCGCAACCAACCCTGGCGGGGCTTCGCTGGCCGGGGGGCCATCGCAAAGCCGCACATGGTCGTTCATCAAAACTGTCTTTCCGCGGGACCAAAAGGCCCGCCGAATAATTGTCGTTCACGGAAACTTTAGCAGCGTCAAAGCCCTACGCAACTCCGTTCACATTGGGTCCATGCCCAATCGGGCGTTGTCGTTAAGGGGGGCGTGCGTTATCTCCTCAACGCCCCCAAACTCCAGCAAATCCGGGCATTTCAGGTCATTTTCGATGCAAGATCACACGCCGCCTGCCTCTCTCGAAAACGCTATCGCACTGCAAAAATACGGTGTCGGACAGCCTGTTCGACGAAAGGAGGACGACACCCTGGTGCGCGGCAAGGGCAAATACACCGACGATTTCTCCCTGCCGGGCCAGGCGTATTGCTGGATGGTTCGCTCCTCCCATGCCCATGGAATCATCAAGGGCATCGATACGGCGGCCGCCAAGGCGATGCCGGGCGTGCTCGGGGTTTGGACCGGCGCCGACCTTGCGGCCGCCGGCTACAACCCCTTCACCTGCGGCCTGCCGCTGAAGAACCGCGACGGCTCGCCGCTCAAGCAGACCAACCGCCCCGCGCTCGTGACCGACAAGGTGCGCTTCGTCGGCGATCCCGTCGCCTTCGTGGTCGCGGAGACCGCGCCGCAGGCTCGCGACGCGGCCGAGGCCGTCGAGGTCGATATCGAACCGCTGCCGGCGGTGACCGACGCGGCCGAAGCCGCCAAGCCGGGCGCGCCGCAGCTCTATGACGACATCCCTGATAACGTCGCGCTCGACTATCACTATGGCGACACCGCCAAGATCGAGGCGGCGTTCGCCGGCGCGGCGCACGTCACCAAGCTCGACATCGTCAACACCCGCGTCGCCGTGGTCTCGATGGAGCCGCGCGTCGCCCTCGCCCACTACGACAAGAAAACCGAACGCTTCACGCTGCAGGTGCCGACCCAGGGCGTCTCCGGGAACAAGGCGATCCTGGCGCGCCTGCTCAACGTGCCCGCCGACAAGGTCCGCATCCTCACCGGCAATGTCGGCGGCTCGTTCGGGATGAAGAACCTCAACTATCCCGAATACACCTGCATCGCGCATGCGGCGCGCGAGCTCGGCCGCCCGGTGAAGTGGCTGGACGAGCGCTCGACCAGCTTCCTCTCCGACAGCCAGGGCCGCGCGCAGCTGATCCACGCCGAGCTCGCGCTCGATGCCGACGGCAAGTTCCTCGCGGTGCGGCTGTCCGGCTACGGCAATCTCGGCGCCTATATCACCGGCGTCGCGCCGGGCCCGCTGTCGCTCAACACCGGCAAGAACCTCGCCAGCGTCTATCGCACGCCGCTGCTCGGCGTCGACATCAAGACGGTCCTGACCAATAGCACGCTGATGGGCGCCTATCGCGGCGCCGGCCGGCCCGAGGCCAACTACTACATGGAGCGGCTGATCGATGCCGCCGCCGACGAGATGGGCATCAACCGCTTCACGCTGCGCAAGCGCAACTTCATCAAGCCGTCGCAGCTGCCCTTCCCGGCGGCCTCCGGCGTCACCTATGACAGCGGCGATTTCGCCGGCGTGTTCCAGAAGGCGCTGGAGATCTCCGATTACGAGAACTTCGCCAAGCGCAAGAAGGAGAGCAAGAAGAGCGGTAAGCTGCGCGGCATCGCCGTCGGCTCCTATCTCGAGGTCACCGCGCCGCCGAGCGGCGAGCTCGGCAAGATCAGCTTCGAGCCCGACGGCTCGGTGAAGCTCACCACCGGCACGCTGGATTACGGCCAGGGCCACGCCACCCCGTTCGCGCAGGTGCTGTCCGACCAGCTCGGCGTGCCCTTCGAGAAGATCACGCTCGAACAGGGCGACAGCGATCTGGTGCGGTTCGGCAACGGCACCGGCGGCTCGCGCTCGATCACCGCAACCGGCCAAGCGATCGTCGAGGCTTCCGCGCTCGTGGTCGAGAAGGGCAAGAAGGCCGCCGCGCATATGCTGGAGGCCTCCGAGGCCGACATCGAATTCGGCGCCGGCCGCTTCACCATCGCCGGCACCGACCGCTCGATCGGCATCATGGAGCTCGCCGAGCGGATGCGCGCCGGCAAGATGCCCGAGGGCACGCCGGAGACGCTCGACGTCGATCACGCCACCAAGGAGACGGCGTCGACCTTCCCGAACGGCTGCCACGTCGCCGAGGTCGAAATCGATCCCGACACCGGCGTGACGCGGATCGTGCGCTACTCGGCGGTCAACGATTTCGGCGTCGTGGTCAATCCGATGATCGTCGCCGGCCAGCTGCACGGCGGCGTCGCGCAGGGCATCGGCCAGGCGCTGATGGAGGAAGTCAGCTACGACGCCTCAGGCCAGCCGATCACCGGCTCGTTCATGGACTACGCGCTGCCGCGTGCCGGCGACGTGCCGTCGATGCTGGTCGGCGATCATCCCTCGCCGGCGAAATCCAACCCGCTCGGCACCAAGGGCTGCGGCGAAGCCGGCTGCGCCGGCAGCCTCGTCTGCATCGTCAACGCCGTAGTCGACGCGCTGTCGGAGTACGGCATCAAGCACATCAACATGCCGCTGACGCCGGAACGCGTCTGGCGCGCGATCCAGGACGCCAAGGCGAAGGCGGCATAAGGTCTCTCCTGCTCCCTCGCCCCGCTCTTGCGGGGAGAGGGTTGAGGTGAGGGGCTCCATCCGGCGAGCACTGAAATTGTGCCTCGCCCCTCACCCGGGTCGCATCTGCGATGCGATCCGACCTCTCCCCATGAAGAACGGGGAGAGGTGGAAAGTTACGCCGCGGCCTGCTCGCGCGGCTGGGTGATCGCGATGTGCCAGCAATGCGCGAGCGGCACACCGTTGCCGAGCACCAGCGCGTCGAGCTCGACGAAGCGGTGGCCCTTCTTGTCGTAATTGCCGGTCACCTTGGCGCGCGCGGTCAGCTCGTCGCCGATCTTGCCGGCCGACAGCAGCTGCATGCGGGTGCCGACATGGATCCAGGGCCCGAGGATCGCATTGTCGACCAGGGCCTTGTTCATCACCCGCGGCAGCAGGCCGGGATGGCCGAGACCTTCGCGTAAGTAGATCGGGTCGGTCTCCCTGATATCGGCGAGATAGTCCTTCGCGGCATCGCCCGACCAGTCGCGCGGGACGGTGCCGAGCCACTTGCCCTCCTCATAGGACGACGCACTGACCGGCTTGCGCTCGGCGACCGCGGCAACCTGCTTGTAGTCGTCGAGCACGAATTTCGGCGCAGATGCCGGCAGCGAGGCGGTGCCGGTGGCGCAGATCTCGCCGCGGCTGTGGAGCTCGATCATGAGCCCATTGCCGGTCTCCTGGCCCGTCAATTCCGCGACCTCGCCGTCATAGACCGGCTTCACGAAGCGCGCCTCGATCAGGCCGCGCGCGAGGAAATCGCGGCCCCATTTCTCGACCGGCAGGTGCATCATGTAGGCCATCACGTCGACGCCGGGCACCAGTCCGCCGGAAAAGCCGAACTTCCGCGCCACCGTGTCGTCGTGGATCTTGTTTTCCGAGAGCTTTGAAGTGTTGTAGGCCGAGACGCGGTAGGTCAGCGAAGCCGTCTTCGAATCCATGGGGTTTCCCCTTATTTCCGTTGTTTTTCTCAGGCAATCGTAGTCGAACCGGGCAGCGTGACAAGCCTCTCGTTTTGCTCGCAATTTTCCGCCCGATGGAGTACACGCAGGCCGCGTCTGCCAACCCTGGAATCGATGACTGAAACCCCTGCTCCCACCCGCATCTATGTCGACGCCGACGCCTGCCCGGTGAAGGACGAGATCTATCGCGTCGCGATCCGGCACGGCGTGCCCGTGAGCGTGGTCGCGGGCAATTTCATCCGCGTGCCGCAGGATCCGCTGATCGAGCGCATCGCCGCAGGTTCCGGCATGGATGCGGCCGACGACTGGATCGCGGAACGCGCGCATGAGGGTGACGTCGTGATCACTGCGGACATTCCGCTCGCAAGCCGCTGCGTCAAGGCCGGCGCCGATGTGATCGCGCCGAACGGCAAGCCGTTCACCGAACAGTCGATCGGCATGACGCTCGCGGTGCGCAATCTGATGACCGATCTGCGCTCGTCGGGCGAGATCACCGGCGGGCCGAAATCATACTCGCCGCGCGACCGCTCGACCTTCCTGTCGACGCTCGACCAGACCATCCGCCGCATCCAGCGCCGCCGCGCCGAGCAGGCGCAGGCGAGCCAGCAGGGTTAGCGCGATGGCTCCGCCTCCTCTCATCCAGCTCAAGGACATCAGCCTGACCTTCGGCGGCACGCCTCTGTTGACGGGCGTCGAGCTGTCGGTCTCCGCGGGCGAGCGCGTCTGCCTGATCGGCCGCAACGGCTCCGGCAAGTCGACCCTGCTACGCATCGCGGCCGGCTTGGTCGAGCCAGATGCCGGCAGCCGTTTCGTGCAGCCCGGCGCCACCATCCGCTATCTGCCGCAAGAGCCGGACTTCGGCGACCACAAGACGACGCTCGCCTATGTCGAGGCCGGCCTCGGCCCCGGCGACGACCACTACCAGGCGCGCTATCTGCTCGAACAGCTCGGCCTCAGCGGCGAGGAAGATCCGGCGCATGTCTCCGGCGGTGAAGCGCGCCGTGCGGCGCTGGCCCGGGTGCTGGCGCCCTCGCCCGATATCCTGCTGCTGGACGAGCCGACCAACCATCTCGACCTGCCGACCATCGAATGGCTCGAGGGCGAACTGGAAAGCCGGCGCTGCGCGCTGGTGCTGATCAGCCATGACCGCCGCTTCCTCACCAATTTGTCGCGCACCACGGCCTGGCTCGACCGCGGCCAGATCCGGCAGATCGAGCGCGGCTTCGGCGCCTTCGAGGCGTGGCGCGACGAGGTGCTGGCGGAGGAAGAGCGCGAGCAGCACAAGCTCGACCGCAAGATCGTCAACGAGGAGCACTGGCTGCGCTACGGCGTCTCCGGTCGCCGCAAGCGCAACGTCAAGCGGCTCGGCAATCTCTTCGCGCTGCGCGATCAGCGCCGCAACTATCGCGGCGCCACCGGCAATGCCACGCTCGCCGCCGCCGAGGCTGAGAAGTCCGGCCGCCTGGTGATCGAGGCCAAGAACATCGCGAAGGCGTTCGGCGAGCGGAGGATCGTCGACGGCTTCTCGACCCGGATCCAGCGCGGCGACCGGCTTGGTATCGTAGGTCCCAACGGCGCCGGCAAGACCACGCTGGTGCATCTTCTGATCGGCAACGATCCGCCCGACTCCGGTTCGGTGCGGCTCGGGGCCAATATCGAAATGGCGACGCTCGACCAGCATCGCGAAAGCCTCGACCCGAAGCTGACGCTGGCCGAGGCCCTGACCGGCGGCCGCGGCGATCACGTCATGGTCGGCGACAAGTCGAAGCACGTGATCGGCTACATGAAGGACTTCCTGTTCGCGCAGGAGCAGCGCGGCACGCCGCTGGAGGCGCTCTCCGGCGGCGAGCGCGGCCGCCTGATGCTGGCGCGCGCGCTGGCCAAGCCGTCCAACCTCTTGATCCTGGACGAGCCGACCAACGACCTCGATCTCGAAACCCTCGACGTGCTCGAGGACATGCTCGGCGATTACGAGGGCACGGTGATCCTGATCAGCCACGACCGTGATTTCCTCGACCGCGTCGTGACGTCGGTGATCGTGCCCGAAGGCCAGGGACGCTGGATCGAATATGCCGGCGGCTACTCCGACATGCTGGCGCAGCGCGGCGCCGACGTGAAGCGCGAGACGGTGAAGGCGGAAGCCTCGACCGAAGAGAAGAAGGAAGCCAGGGCCGCGGCGCCCGAAGCAGCACCGAGGCGCCGGCTGAGCTTCAACGAGAAGCACGCGCTGGAAACGTTGCCGAAGACCATCGACAAGCTGCACACCGAGATCGCCGAGCAGCAGAAGCTGCTCGACGATCCCGATCTCTATACAAGGGATCGCAAGACATTCGACGCCGCCTCGGCCGCGATCGCAAAGGCGCAGGGCGAGCTCGCCGCTGCCGAGGACCGCTGGCTCGAACTCGAGGTGCTGCGCGAAGAGATCGAACAGGCATGAACACAATGATTCTTGCCGTCATTGCGAGGAGCGGAGCGACGAAGCAATCCATGCATCTGCAAACGCGGGCAGATGGATTGCTTCGCTCCGCTCGCAATGACAGAAATTCTGCAATGGAGCCGCCCCGATGACCACGCCCCTCGCCGCCAAGATCGCCAAGGAATACGGCACGCCCTGCGCCGTGATCGACATGGACCGGGTCGAGCGCAACATCGCGCGCATCCAGAAGGCCTGCGACGAGGCCGGCGTCGCCAACCGTCCGCACATCAAGACGCACAAGAACCCGATGCTGGCGCAGCTGCAGATCAAGGCCGGCGCCAAAGGCATCACCTGCCAGAAGCTCGGCGAGGCCGAGATCATGGCGGACGCTGGCATCGACAACATCCTGATCAGCTACAATCTGCTCGGTGACGAGAAGATGGCACGGCTCGGCGCGCTGCAAGGCAAGGCCAACGTCACCGTCGCCGCCGACAATTCCGTCGTCGTCGGCGATCTGCCGAAGGCCGCAGCCGCCTCCGGCCGCCCGCTCTCGGTCGTGGTCGAATGCGACACCGGCCGCAAGCGCGCCGGTGTCGAGACCCCGGCCGAGGCGATCGCGCTGGCGCGCGAGATCGCAGCCTCCAAGGGCCTCACGTTCGCGGGCTTCATGCTGTACCCGACCGAGACCGGCTGGGCCGACGCGCAGAAATTCTACGACGAGGCGCTGGCCGGCGTTCGCGCCCACGGCCTCGATGCGACAATCGTCTCCACCGGCGGCACGCCGAACCTGAAGAATCTCGGCAAGCTGAAGGGCGGCACCGAGCATCGCTTCGGCACCTACATCTACAACGACCGCATGCAGGTCGCGGCCGGCGTCGCCACCTGGGACGATTGCGCGCTGCACATCTATTCCACCGTCGTCAGCCGCGCCGGCCCCGAGCGCGGCATTCTCGATGCCGGCTCCAAGACACTGACCTCCGATACCGGCGGCCTCGAAGGCCACGGCCTGATCCTCGAACATCCCGAGGCCAGGATCGCGCGCTTCGCCGAGGAGCACGGCTTCCTCGACCTGTCCCGCAGCAACACGCGGCCCAATGTCGGCGACGTGGTGCGGATCGTGCCCAATCATGTCTGCGTCGTCGTCAACATGATGGAC